>DXEZ01000136.1 GCA_019114715.1 Candidatus Sphingobacterium stercoripullorum
GTCGTCTATTTCTTTTCCTCCATAATCAATCTTCCTTTGGAAAGCTCTCCCATAGCCCGTAGAACCTCTATATTCTGGAGCAGCCACCACGTATCCTTGGGCTAATAGCTCCCTTAAAATATGTTTATTGCTCAGCCCGAAGTTCCCATGCACACCTCCATGTACTAGTACAACAAGTGGCGCTTTCTCCGCATCGAAGTTCATGTCTTTGGGTATAAATATATAGGACCAAAATACCAGCGGATTCCCAGCGCCTTTAGCTGTAGGGTTAAATACCTTTGCTGCTGGTCCCGTCAGCCTGACTTTATCATAGTGAGCAATATCCTCTACAAAATTAAAAAGTAGAGCATCATCGGAACTTTTCAAAGCTTTATCCAACTCATAACTTAAGTTTTCAACAGAACGCTCAAGCACTTTTATTTTTTCTACTAATTCTTTTTCTTGCCCTTTTAATGGGAGTGAAAAAATCACTAGTATCAAAAAAAGTACAGTTTTAAAAAGTGAGGCTTGCATTAATTTTATCATAGTATATTTAGTAATAGGGTAGTTCTTTTGTTTCTCTGTCATTTACTGGTTTAGTATTGGCATCTAATTCCAATTTTCTTATAATTCGTTGAAGGCTTTACCAATTCATTTCCTTCTAATTCCAACACAAGAATTGTCTCACCACTACCAGAAGAGGAATTCTTCACATGAATAGTAGCAGTGTGTTTTCCAGCCGGAATGACTACATCAGTAGATTCAATCTCATAATCTTGTCCAGAAACAGCAGTAGTCTGCTCACTAGAGACTTTAAAGGCCACCTTTTGCTCTACAGAAGACGTTGGCCCTAGTAGGTTCAGCTGAATGCTGACCTGCTGATTGTCAGCAGAAAGCACCTGATCAGATATCACGTAATCTTCACCAACAGCTACATTTTTAGTTGTAGCCTCCTCAAATTCTACGTAGTAGTCCTTAATAAAATACCTATCATTGAAATCCTCCATACACGAGGAACTAAACAGTAAGCACAAGGCTATTAACAGGAATGTATATTTCTTTTTAATCATTTCACTATGGTTAATAATTATAGTTTTGTTCTAATTTTCCATCAATCTTCACCTCTCTATCAGGTATAGGAGCTAATAGCCTATAGTCATCGAAAGTCAGGTTACCAGAGTCTTTGATAATATCTTCTCCTCGCCTCTTGAGGTCAAACCACCTGTGTCCCTCAAAAGCGAGCTCTAGCCTTCTTTGCAGCAGCACCTCATCAAGCAATGCTGCATCTAGCGTTTCAAAATCATCCAACCCTGCGCGGTTTCTAATTGTATTTACATCATCCCTACAATCTTCTAATTGATTCAGATGGTAATAGGCCTCCGCACGATTCAAGTACAACTCGCTTTCTCTAAGCACCGGCACGTTATCCAAATTCATCACCCCATTTTTAGAGATGAATTTATAAACCTCCCAATAACTCTGATTATTACCTACACCTTTCCTATACACTCCTTTGCGTACATCGTCTTCACTGAAAAGCGAATAAAAATCCGGATTGACAGCAATGACGGCTTGAATGGTGAAGTTTTCAGATTCGTAAAAAGCCCTACTGGTATAAGTCGCTCTTAATGAGCGATCAGAACCAATATTCTCACTTTCATTATACCGTAGTTCGAATATACTTTCTGGATGGGTTTCCTTTTTCCAATCATCAACATAGTTTACAACAGTTGAAAATACAGATTTTTTATTAGATAACGCATCATTTGCCATATCTACTACCTTCTGCCAGTCGCCATTATAAAGAGCAACCCGAGAGAAAAGAGCTTTCGCAGCGTAAGAGTTTCCCTTATACGGGTATAAGCCCTGTTCATCGCTACCACTGAAGCTAGCAATAGAGGCCTCTAAATCAGCATATATCTGCTTATAGGTATCTTCAATACTCGCCCGCTTGAGTTCACCGATTTTAGAGAGATCATTTACAGCAGTAAGCATCAAAGGAACGCCACCTTTATTTCTTTCCTGGATTATTGCAGTAGGATCGTAAGCATAGGCTCTGGCTAAGTTGTGATACAATAATGCCCTAAGAAAATAGGCTTGCCCGTAAATATCATTAGCCCAGCCTTCAGCATACTGCCCTGCGGAGTTTTCTAAAGCCTCCAACACTAGATTTATCTCATTGATACTGTAATAACAGTTTTGCCAAAGGTCAAAGTGGCTACCTCTATTGTTAGCAGCCTCGTTGATTAAATGCGAGGAATTCCCCGTATGAATAGCATTATCGGATAGCGCCTCGGCTAAAGCTAGCATATCTCTTCCATAGTGTTGGTAATTTTGCAATCTACTATACACGGAAATCAAGGTGGATTCTATTCCATCCTGTGACTCCAAAGCAGTTGATGAATCAATGGATTGCTTAGGGTCTAGCTCTAAGATCTTCTCACAGCTCGAAAAGGTTAAACTAACTCCCACTATTAAACTCTTTATCCAAAAGGATGATATATTTTTAATACTCATAAATTTCATCTTAAAAGTCCAACTGAAGGTTTATAAAATAAGAACGCATAACTGGCAATAGCCCCGTGTTTTGAGAGTTGTACTCTGGGTCATACCCAGTAAACTTCGTCCAGGTGTGAAGGTTATTCGCCTGTAAGCTGATACGTGCATTCTTAGCATATACTTTAGATAGCCAGTCTCCATTTAAATTATAGGTAAGGTTGATATTCTTCAAACGAATATAAGAGGCATCTTCTAGATACCTGGTGGAAGCTAGATCTCCCCGGGCAGATCCTCTTTCAGCTGCGTTATTGTAAGGCCTAGGGACAGTTGTTTGATGCCCTTCGTATTGCCATCTATTTTCATAATACCACTTTATTGAGTTGAATTGCGCATCTCCCTTTCTACTGAGGTTTCTATTCATATTATTGTACAAGACCCTGCCGTAATCGAATTGCAAAAACGCTGAAATAGTAACCGGTCCGTAATTCAGCTCGTTATTAAATCCTCCAAAGCTCTTGGGTAAGCTATTCGGCAGTCCATATGGCGCATAAATATCCGTAAACG
>DXEZ01000137.1 GCA_019114715.1 Candidatus Sphingobacterium stercoripullorum
CTATGCAAACTACGTATTAGAGCAAGGAAGCTCAGATGCTAATAAACAGCTTGCACAAAAAGTAAAAGACTTTTATGAGGGGCTACTACCTGAATTAGAAGAATTAGCTTTCAGCTTTCAGGTAAACTTCCCGATAAGTGGTGCTGCACAGTTTAGTACAGATGAATTTGCAACTACCCGTGAGGTAGAAACTCTAGAGGTGGATTCTTTGGGAGAAGAGGTTGTTGTTACAAACACAGTTGTAGAAGAAGGATTTAGTGATGAAGGCTACCAAGAACACGTGAGAGCAGAAGCAGAGGCTGTAGTCAAGCAGTTTCAGCGTATAGAAAGAAGTACAAGCAAAACTTTACGTAGCTATGCGAGAGAGAATATTGAGCAAGCTGAGAGTTTACTTGTTGCTGCAGGAGGTGAAGTACCTCATGCAGGCCATTGATCCTAAGTTGATATATGATTAAAAAAATTAATACAGGAGTATTGTCGTATGGAATGTCCGGAAGGGTATTCCATACGCCATTTTTGGAGGCTAGTGAACTATTTAACCTCCGCGCTATTGTTGAGCGAAATAAGAAAAACGCAGCGGCAGATTATCCCAATATCATCAGCTACGATAGCGTAGATGAGTTGCTTGCAGACGAAGAAATTGAACTCGTTGTAGTAAATACGCCCAACGATACACACTATGATTTTGCAAACGCAGCGCTTCAGGCAGGTAAGCATATATTAGTTGAAAAACCTTTAGTACCAAGTTCCTCTCAAGCGGAAGCTTTATTTGAACTCGCTAAACGCGCAGGCAAAAAGATTTTCACATTCCATAACCGTAGATTTGATTCAGACTTTCTTTCTTTAAAAAAGGTATTAGAAGGGAATCTCGTAGGTGACCCCATTGAGCTTCATCTGCGTTTCGATCGCTACCGCCCAGAAATTGGTCCCAAGGTTTTTAAAGAAACCAACCGTCCAGCAAGTGGAGTGCTTTATGACTTAGGGAGTCATTTGTTAGACCAAGCTATTAGCCTTTTTGGTAGGCCCAAAGCTTATTATAAAGTGAGAAGTGGACACAGAGACCATACGAAAGTTGAAGATTATGGATTTATCCTTTTGGAATTTGATAATCAAGTAACAGTTCATATTACAACGAGCTTACTAGTAGGTGACCCGCAGGCCTCTTTTGTGCTTCATGGAAAAAACGGATCCTTTATTAAGGCGCGTTCCGATGTACAAGAAGAGCAGTTAATTGCTGGGATGACACCTAATGATCCCCTGTACGGTCTCGAGGACAAGAAAAACCAAGGAAAGCTCACAGTTTTAAAGGATGGAAACCAGGCGGAATCAAGCTATTTAGAAGCTCCAAAGGGAGAGTATATGCAGCTTTTTAATGCTATTTATGAGAGCATTCGTTTAGATAAACCTTATTTTGTAAAGCCTGAAGATATCATTACACAGCTTCAAATATTAGAAAGCGTGTAATGCCTTAGTTTCTCGATGAACCAATAAAAAGCGGATTATGTTAAGATATGCAGCTATTGATATAGGTTCTAACGCCGTTCGGTTGTTGATTGCAGATATATTGATAAACGATAAAGAGTTAATAGCACGGAAAAATACACTTTTACGGGTCCCTCTGCGCTTGGGTGATGAGGCTTTCATCGATGGTGAAATCTCCCAAGGGAAAGCAGAAAAGATGGTTAAGACTTGCAGGGCTTTTAAAGAGCTCATGGAGGTGTATAATGTCAAAGATTATTTTGCTTGTGCTACCTCTGCCATGCGCGATGCGAGCAACGGACCAGCAATCGTTAATGCCTGTCAAAAGGAAGGGGTAGATATCAATATTATCGATGGCGGTAGAGAAGCTCGGATCATATACTCCAGCCACCTTCATCAGGTGCTGAATCCAAAGCGTGTATACCTATACATTGATGTGGGAGGTGGAAGCACCGAGGTTTCCATATTTGCTAAGGGGAAATTTGTAGAATCAAAATCCTTTAACTTAGGGACTATACGTATATTAGATAACCAAGATTCACCAGAAACCTGGGAAGCGCTCGGTGATTGGGTGAAAGAACATACGGCTTCCTATAAACAAGTTTACGGTATCGGTACAGGAGGAAATATCAATAAACTCTCGCGTCTTATTAATTCGGGAGCCGATAAGCCTTTTAGTTACGAAAAGCTCTTAACCATTTATCACCATCTAGAAAAATACTCCCTGAAAGAGCGTATCCTAAAACTTGGTCTACGTGAGGATAGAGCGGATGTTATTATTCCTGCTACAGAGATTTTCCTACATATCATGAAGCAAGCCAATTTAAAAAATGTCTTTACCCCTAGGGTAGGTCTTGTGGATGGTATCATCCAAACATTAATGGATAAGCATAAAGAAAATATACTGTCTTAAAATTACCCATTTAAGGCTTGGGCGATTCTTCTTACGCCTTCAATCATGACCGATCTTGGGCATGCTATATTCAGGCGTATATACCCCTGGGCATTGGCTACAAAGGCCTCTTGCCCGTTGACGACCACCTTAGCGTTGATGGCTAAAAACTCCGCTAGTGAATGGTATTCTTCTCCTATTTTTTGGGTATAAGCATTTAAATCAATCCATGCTACATAGCTAGCATCGGGAATGTGAAATTTCGCATCTGG
>DXEZ01000138.1 GCA_019114715.1 Candidatus Sphingobacterium stercoripullorum
AATGTGAGTTCTAACTAACGAAGGGTTCTTATTTATAGGTCAAAGACATTTTCGCAAATATCATGAATAAATTTGAGTTAAAAAAACTGATAGAAAATTACCAAAAACGCAACCTCTCTAAAGAGAAAATGAAAACTATGGATTCTTGGTATCATTCTATTAACCACGGAAAAAACAGCAAACTATCTGACAGTGAAAACATAGAGCTGAAAAGAAAAATTTTGGAAGAAATAAATTACAAAACCAAGAAAACACGTGTTATTTCTATTAAGAGAACTCTTTATGCAGCTAGTATATTGTTAATATCTGGACTGTCCTATTTGTTTATGCCTAGCAAAACAAATGAACCAAACATTTTACCGGGTTATTCTGAAGCATTTATTGTCGATCCAAATGGGGAGTCTATTGCTTTTACAGATTTGCTGCAAGATTCTTCATACTGGATTAATGGTTTAAAGGTCGTAAAGACTTCAAAAGATAGCCTTAGGCTGTTCGCGGAAAATACCGAATCGGTACCATTTAATAATATTATTAAAACCCCTTCTAACGGAAACATTCACCTTCTTTTACCAGATGGTACAAAAGTTCAAATCAATGCAAATTCAGAGGTGCAATTCCCTTCTTCTTTTGCTGATAAAGAAAGAAGCATCAGTTTAAAGGGAGAAGCATTATTTGATGTAGCAAAGTCTCCATCAGGAAAAAACTTTGTGGTCAACTTAGAAAAGGAGCAAATAATCGTAAAAGGCACAAAATTCAACGTGCTATACAGGGAGGAAGAAAGCTCAAAAACTATCTCCTTAATAGAGGGAGTTATAGCCGTGGAGAACGATAAATCCGAGCCCCTGGAACTTATCCCTGGGCAGCAAATGTTTATAGACAAGAAAGGCGACCATTTTATATCTGGCTTTGATGAATCTCTTACCACTGCTTGGAGCAAAGGTTTATTTGTTTTAAATGGAAAAAACATCCATGAAATTCTAGATGAAATAAAAGAATGGTACCAAGTTGAAATAGTAATAGATGAATCTGACTTTCAAACTAAATATGCTGGCCAAGTTTCCAAATTTGAAAACATTCATGATTTACTTGAAATATTAGAATTAACTAAAACATACACTTTTAACGTCGAAGGAAGGAGGATAATAGCAAAAAAAATATAAAAACCTACTCTATGTATACAACTAAATAACTAATTAATTAACACATGAAATATTTATTTGGATTAACATTTATTCTTTGGATTAACATTGTCTTTGCCCAAGTCCCCCCCTCTATTACACTCAATAAAAAGCAAATGACAATTAAGAACTTTTTAGAGGAAATTAAAAAACAAACAGGCTTTTCCATTGTACATGTTGAAAACCTCTTCGACCAAACAAGCTCAATTGATTTAAATATCAAAAATAAGCCCCTTGATAGAACACTAAATGAGGCTTTAGCCTCCAAGGGCATACAATATGAAATACGTAATAAAACCATAGTTTTAACACGTTCTCACAACAAAAACGATCCTCGGGGCTTTCAGGAAAAGCAAGAAAAGATTCTCACAGGTACAATTAAAGATAACCAGGGGCGCCCAATCGCTGGAGCAACAATTTCTCTTAATAAAACAAATACCATCCTTGCTGTTTCTGATAAAAATGGGAAGTTTGAAATTGAACTTTCTGATCACATAAAGGCACTTTATATTGCCCATATGAGTTTTGAAAATCAAGAATTGGTTTTGGACCCCAATATTGGCAATTATGAAATTTCGTTAACTGAAAAAATTGATAGCTTAGAGGAGGCAGTTGTAACAGGGATCTATACACGTGACAAAGAAAGCTTCACAGGCTCTTCCAGTACATTTACTCAAAAGGAGCTAAAAATGGTTGGCAATTCTAATGTTTTGAGTGCGCTCCGAACATTGGATCCTTCTTTCGCTATTAATGAAGATGTTCAGTTTGGCTCGGATCCAAATCGCTTACCTGATATAAACATTCGAGGGAAAACTAGTGTTATTGGCCTAGTAGAAGAATACTCCACTGACCCCAATCAGCCTCTATTTATATTAGATGGTTTTGAGTCGGGCTTATCACAAATTTACGATTTAAACATGGACCGTATCGCTAGTATCACCATTTTAAAAGATGCTTCCGCAACCGCTATTTACGGATCTAAGGCTGCTAATGGTGTAGTCGTGGTGGAAACAGTTAAGCCGAAACCAGGCTCACTTCGAGTAAATTACAGCGGTAATTTTGCTGTTAATTTTGCGGATTTAACAGATTACAACCTGATGAATTCAAATGAGAAATTAACTTTCGAACGTCTTTCGGGCTACTACGGTTCTTTAGATGCCGAAGGGAATATAATATCTGAAACCCAAGCTCAGCAATATTACGATCGTTTATCAGAAGTCCGCCGAGGAGTCGATACCTATTGGATGAATGAAGCTTTACGTACGGGAATTAACCAAAGGCATAACCTGTTTACTGAAGGAGGAGACGAGAAAATACGTTACGGCCTAGGCCTCAGCTATGGAACTACCGAAGGAGTTATGAAAAACTCGAACCGTGAAACAGTAAATGGCAACATCCAGTTTATCTATCGGTACAAAAAACTTGCTTTTACCAATTATTTTAACGTAGACTTCACTGAAGCCAGCAATCCATCTGTTTCATTTTCAGACTTCTCAAGAGCAAACCCATATTTTAGAAAGTACGATGAAAATGGAGATATTCTACATATACTAGAGTCTTTTACCAATTCGCAGCGAGAAACAAGTCATATTTACAACCCTATGTATGACTTCTACCTCAATAGCTTTGATAATCAAAACGAATTGAAATTTAGAAACAACTTCGAAGTTGATTACCGAATGTTGGAAGAGTTACGTTTTAGAACAAGGCTATCATATGCTAAAGGGTTTGAGAAAGGCAAGAACTATCGCTCCCCAGAAGCAAATGAATTTATTGGCGCAAATGCCAACCAACGGGGTCGTTATACCGAGCTAAATGGAAACACTAATGACATTGATTTTGATATTAGTGCTACTTACGGCAAACTCGTAGGAATGCAACATACTATCAACGCAGTGTTAGGGATGAGGTTAAATAAAAATCTCCGAGAGAACAGTGGTTATACAGCAACAGGATTTTTAGATGATCGTCTCTCATCACCTAACTTTTCATCGGGATTTTTAGAAGGATCTAAACCTTCGTATACATTCGACGATCGTCGATCCCTCAGTTATTATATGAATGCTTCATATTCTTTCGATAATCGTTATTTGTTTGATTCAAACCTCCGATACGATGGTGCATCAATATTCGGGTCTGAGAATAAATTTTCTGTCACTTGGGCTTTAGGGCTCGCATGGAATATTCATAACGAAAGCTTCTTCGAGAAATTGCGTAGCACTGTTTCATTTTTTAAGCTAAGAGGATCGGTAGGTAACCCTGGAAACCAAAATTTCGATGCCTACATGACGATGAACATCTTTAATTACTCCAATGCATACGACAACCCTTTTGGGTTAAGTGCGCTTGTTGATAATTGGGGAAATGAAAATTTAAAATGGCAAAAAACATTGGATTTCAATTATGGAATGGACTTAGAATTAAAGGATCGTAAATTTCGTATCACAGCGGATTATTTTCACAAAACGACCAATCCATTATTAATTTTTGTTGAAGTCCCGTCTTCAACGGGTCAGTCAGTATTACCAAAAAATATAGGAGCACAAAGGACTAATGGCTTAACGGTCTCTTTAAATTATAGAATTCTGAACACAAATAATCTAATTTGGAATGCAAACTTTAATGGAAGACATTTGAAAGAGAAATATTATAACATTGGCAACTCTTTAGACCAGCTTAACGAAAACAATAAAAGCCTAGCACTTCAGAGATTTTATGATAACGGAAGCCCTACAGGCCTATGGACTGTCAAATCTTTAGGAATAGACCCTACTACAGGGCGCGAAGTCTTCGAGAAAAAAGACGGGTCTAGCACATTTGTCTACGACTTTAAGGACGAAGTTTTAGTCGGCAACACAACACCTACTTTAGAAGGTGTAGTAGGCTCATCCTTATATTATAAAGGCTTCAACGCTTCTGCCAATTTCAGATACCGTGTAGGAGGACAAATATTTTTAAATACTCTGTATAATAAAGTCGAAAATATTTCTAGCAATTCTCTTTTTTATAATCAAGATAAACGAGCTCTGTATGATCGCTGGAAAGAACCTGGAGACGAAAGTAAATTTAAATCCATTTCATTAACTGAAACAACACCTATTTCTTCTCGCTTTGTAGCGGATGAAAACACTTTTGCCTGCGAATCTATTTCATTAGGTTACGAAAGCAATGCCAATTGGGTAAAAAAGATGAGGCTATCTTCTCTTACTACTCGTGTTTTTATGAATGAAATTTTCCGTATTTCTACCGTGAAAAATGAGCGAGGAATCGATTATCCCTTTGCTAGAACTGTTTCTTTATCTGTCAGTGCTAGA
>DXEZ01000139.1 GCA_019114715.1 Candidatus Sphingobacterium stercoripullorum
AATTCAATCGCAAAGGTAATAGAATAATTACAATTGTTCGCTAATCTTTCCAAATCTTCTTTCCCTTTGCTGATATTCCAGGATACTTTCATAGAGGTGTTCTCTATGAAATTCTGGCCACATGATATCTAAAAACACCATTTCCGTGTATGCCATTTGCCAGAGCATGAAATTGCTGATGCGCTGCTCCCCTCCGGTGCGTATTAATAGATCCGGGTCGGGAATGAAATGGGTGTCTAAATCCTGTTGTATGGTCTGCTCGTTGATGTCGTCTACGCTCAGCTCGCCTTGCTTTACTTTTTCTGCTAAGCGGCGAGTAACATTCACCAGTTCCTGCCTAGAGCCGTAACTCAGGGCTAGTGTCAATGTACAAGTCGTATAGTGGCTGGTTTCCTCCATGGTTTCTTGCAGCTTGTTGTAGCAGCGTTTTGGAAGTTGTGATAGGTCACCAATGGCATGGAGTTTAACTTGGTTTTTATGGAATGTAGGCAGTTCCTTTTTTAAGGAATCTACCAATAAACCCATCAGTGCATTGATCTCAAAACGTGGGCGGTTCCAATTTTCCGAGGAGAAGGCATACAAGGTGAGGTATTTTACACCTATGTGCATCGCGCCCTCTAGGGCCTCTCTAACCGACTTGACACCTGTCTCGTGTCCAAACACTCTTAATCGTCCCTTGGTTTTAGCCCACCGACCGTTGCCATCCATAATAATGGCAATGTGTTGGGGGATGTTTTCCGGGTTTAACTGTTCCAATGTGTCCATTTTATCTCGTGTTCATGCTGATATGGTGCATATAAAATAATTATTGCTGGAAAATCCAAATTATAAGTCAAAATGTCTCACCTTATTAATGGGCGAAGATAAATATAGGACAAAAGTAAGGAAGCTTTTCTAAATATCCGCGTTAAAAAAAGTTATAAATCCCGAAAGCCCCAGGGATTAATAGTTTCTAACGTCGATGCCCCATAGCAATTTCTCCCTTAATGTCTGGAAGTAATTCTTACTCTCAAGCTGAATGAGCTTGGCCGAGAATGGCGCTTTCCTTACCTGCAAGTGTATGTTGCTGGGGAGCTTCTCCGACCTCGAATCGCAGGTGAGCACAAAGTGGTCGGCCCTGCATTCTACCGATAGGTCTAAAACGGCTTCTTCAGAGATGACCAGCGGGCGTACGTTGAGGTTGTGCGGGGAAATGGGGGTGATCACAAAGTTGCCGCTGCCGGGCATAATAATGGGACCGCCACAGCTCAGTGAGTAGGCCGTGGAACCCGTTGGTGTGGCAATGACGATACCGTCCGCCCAGTAGGTGTTCAATAGCTCTCCATCTATATACGAATGGATGCTAATCATGGAGGAGGAATCAATGCCGGTGATCGATAGGTCATTTAGCGCAAAGTTATAGCCCTCAAATAAAGGGGTGTCTGGGCTGCTGGCTTCCAGCAGGCTGCGCGGCTCAATCCTGTAGTCGCCCGATAAAATTCGCGTTAAGGCCGAAGCAATTTGGCTTTTATGAATTCCCGCTAAAAAGCCGAGCCTCCCAAAGTTAATGCCAGCTATGGGTAGGTCGCTGTCTTTCACTAGAGATACTGCGCCCAGCATGCTGCCGTCTCCACCTAAAGAGAGCATAAAGTCTACCTGGGGTAAATCCTCCTTGCTGCTGTATAAACCGTAATTGTGCGAACAATTGATTTTACCTTTCAAAAAGTCGTAAAAGTTTCCGTTGATATGTACATCTAGGTTGTTGGTTGCTAGGAACTCAAAAAGTTCTCTCACATAGGGAATGACGGTGTCGCTGAATTCCCTTCCAAATAAGGCAATGGATTTTTTATTCATAGTTGCAAATATGCTTAGCCGCCGGCAGCACAAATATAAGCAAGTTTTAAAGTTCTAGGTAGTTCATGAGCATTTCGTATCTACTTTTTATATCTGCAGGGTCGTTTCCATCGTTGAACACCGCCTTAATGCGGTAGTTGTTGCGCTGTAGTGCCGATGTGATGGCCGCTATGCGGGTGGTGTTAACCTTGATGGTTACCTCCAGGTGGTTGGTGTCTTCCAGCTCCCTAGTGGACATGCATAGGATCCTGGTGTCTTCTAGCTCTATTAAGTGGGCTAGGTGCGCAAAAGAGAGATCCCGAAGTCCCATGTCAAGCACGATGATGGCACCAGTTTCTTGGTTGCCCAGCATTTGATTGATTTTTCTAACTAAGGTCCTTTGGTCTACATACCCTTGAAAGTGCCTATCGTGGCTCAATACAGGCAAGACGTCAAATCCATAAGCAGTAATGGATTGTAAGGCATCTAAAATGTGCTGATCCTCTAGGACGTAAGCTAAAATAGGTTGCATACTTCTTAGCGAAGATAGCAAGCTATCGGGGTTTTCATCCACAAGGAATTCTTTACTCAAGACACCTTGCAGCTGCTGCTTGTCGTCTAATAGTGGGATGTGCTCCAGGGAGAATTTTTCCATGAGCCTCAGTGCATCGCCAATGGTTTCATCCATTGTGATGGCATAATCTTCGTAGCTAAGGGCGTCATATACAAACATGATATCTCCATTTTATTATTTTCGACTGTGTTTTTCCTCAAGGGTTTAACCAGAGCCGCTTGAAGCTAAGGTAAGGAATAGTTTTGAGAAACAGCAGTAAACGAAATAGTAAAAATGGAATCCTATGGGTTAAATGTATAAATTTTATGTATTTTTACTTCCGTTTTAAAAATGATTCAGTAGGTCCAGATGGAAATTGGTGATAAGCAGAAGTTTATAGATGTTCAACAGGTCATTAGGAAGAAAAATCCAAAGCTGGCAAAATGGATTCCTAAACCTTTCTTAAGATTTCTTAGTCGTACCATCCACCAAGAGGAGATCAATCGCATCATGTTAGATTATCACGATAAGATGGGGCTTGATTTTGTGGATGCCGTTATTCAAGACTTGGGAGTACATGTTGTTTTAGAGGGACAGGAGAATCTTCCAAATGATAAAGGTGTGGTATTCGCATCCAATCACCCGCTTGGTGGTCTAGATGGTATTGCTTTTATGCACGCCATAGGGAGGCATAGAAGGGATGTGAAGTTTTTGGTGAATGATATACTCATGAATATTCGCAACCTAGAGCCGCTGTTTGTTCCCATTAATAAACACGGCGGTCAAGCTAAAGGTTATATCAAAGCGATCAACGAGGCATATGCCGCAGACCAAGCGCTCCTTGTTTTTCCTGCAGGGTTGGTATCTCGTGAAATCAAAGGAGAAATCACGGATTTAGAATGGAAGAAGAGCTTTATTTCTAGGAGTAAGAAATATCAAAAAAATATTGTTCCCGTTTATATTGAAGGGAAAAATTCAAAATTCTTTTATAAATTCGCTAAATTGAGGCAGAGATTGGGAGTGAAGATCAATTTAGAAATGTTGTTTTTACCAAAAGAAATGTTTGCTCAAAAGAATCAAACAGTTAAAATAATTATCGGCAAAGAGATTCCATACACTACTTTTTCAAAGGAACACAATGAGCAATACTGGGCGAATGAAGTTCGTCAGCAGGTGTATGCTTTGGGGGGTAAATAATAAAAGTTTATGCAAGAGATTATTCCAGCAGTAGATAGAGAGTTGCTCAAAAAAGAGCTTAATGCTGAGCGTTTTTTACGATATACCAATAACGGTAACAATGAGTTGTATTTGGTGAATTACCACAATTCGCCCAATACACTTCGGGAGATTGGTAGGCTTCGTGAGTTAACCTTTCGCCAAGCAGGAGGAGGAACAGGGCAGGAGTTAGATTTAGATGAAAATGATATTTGCGAGAATTGCTATTATCAGCTGGTGTCTTGGAATCCGGTCGATGAAGAAGTAATCGCTGGTTATAGGGTGATTTCTGGCAATAGGGTACTTCGTGAGGATGGCGGGTTTGATATGTCTACGGCGCATTACTTCAACTTGTCGCAGCAATTCATCGATGAGTTTTTACCTTATTCATTGGAGCTAGGGCGTTCTTTCGTACAGCCCCGCTATCAGCCATCAAAAAACAATAGGAAGGGCTTATTCTCTTTGGATAACCTCTGGGATGGGCTGGGTGCATTTGTATTGTTAAACCCGCAGATTAAATACCTGTTTGGAAAGGTTACCATGTATCCGCATTTTAATCCAGAAGCTAGGGATTTGATTATGTACTTTTTGAACCATTATTTCCCCGATAAAGACAAGCTTATTACTGCAAAGAATGAGCTTAAATATAAAACGGATATTTGTGCTATTCAAGGGATGTTTGACGGACTAGATTATAAACAAGGGTATAAGCTTTTAAATTCAAA
>DXEZ01000140.1 GCA_019114715.1 Candidatus Sphingobacterium stercoripullorum
GCGGAAGAGAGCATAAAGAGATTTCCGTTAAAAACCTAGCGTATATCATACAAGCTAGAATGGAAGAGATTATTGAACATGTCGATTACGAATTGAAGTCTTCGGGTTATCATGATAAATTGATTGCAGGGATCGTCATTACAGGTGGTGGGTCGCAGTTGCAACACTTGGTGCAGCTAGTGGAATACACTACTGGTATTGCCTGCCGCGTGGGCTATCCGAATGAATACCTGGTGAAAACCGATGCGATTAATAAGCAAACATTTGAGGAAATGAAAAGCCCGAAATACGCAACAAGCGTTGGCTTATTGATTAAAGGTATCCAAGGTTTAGAGGAAGAAGAGTTATTGAAAAATGAAACCCTTGTTGAGGAGCAAGAAGAGCAAAGTAAAGTGCGCGAGATTGCCGATAAACAACAGAAGAAGGAGGGTTGGCTAAAAAAGTTTTTGACCGATTTTATAAATGACGATATAGGAATTGACGACGACACTTATATTGGTAAAAAATAATTATCCACATCGGCGGTATTTATCCACATTTTTAACAATTGTGGAAAACAGATGTTGAAAATTCACTAATATTACGGTAGTATTCATGTATTGTTTTCAAAGAGGAAAGTTTGGCTATTCAAAATAAAGAGGAGCATATGTCTATAGAGTTTGAAATGTTTAAAGAACAATCGTCTATAATTAAGGTTATAGGTGTTGGTGGAGGTGGTGGAAATGCAGTCAACCACATGTATAAGCAAGGAATTAGTGGTGTAGATTTTATAATCTGTAACACAGATGCCCAAGCTTTGGAATTGAGTCCAATTCCCAATAAAGTACAACTGGGAGCCAGTTTAACTGAAGGAATGGGAGCTGGTGCAGATCCTGACGTGGGAGAGAATTCTGCAATAGAAAGCATAGATGATATCAAGCGCATGCTTGGTTCAAACACCAAAATGCTATTTATAACAGCAGGTATGGGTGGTGGAACCGGTACTGGGGCTAGTCCAGTCATTGCAAAAGCGGCTAAAGAATTGGGAGTCCTAACTGTTGCTATTGTAACTACTCCTTTTACCTTTGAAGGAAAAAGAAGGAAGTTGCAAGCTGAAGAGGGCTTGTCTGAACTGAAAAAATACGTAGATTCTTACCTAGTCATTTCTAATGACAGGCTACGCGAGATATTTGGCGACCTTACGCTCATTGCGGCGTTTGCAAAAGCGGATGATATTTTATCTACCGCTGCAAAAGGTATCGCAGAAATAATTACTATTCCGGGTTACGTCAACGTTGACTTTAAGGACGTAAGAACCGTTATGTGTGATAGCGGAGTGGCTATTATGGGTAACGCGGTGGCTACGGGCGATCAACGTGCTATAGAATCGGTCACAGGAGCTCTTGCATCTCCACTTCTTAAAGATAATGAGATTGAAGGTGCACGTTACATACTTCTGAATATTACCTCTGGTACTAAAGAGGTAACTATGGATGAAGTAGCGACCATTACAGATTACATTCAAGAGAAAGCGGGACTTACTGCCGATCTAATTTGGGGTAACTGTATCGATGAGAACTTAGGTGAGGAGCTATCAGTAACAATTATTGCTACTGGTTTCCAAACTGCTGAGGAGCGTCTAAAGGAGAAAGAAAGTGAGAAAATAGCACTTCCTTTAAATCCTGAAGACGATCAAAATGCGCCTTATATTAGGCCCGTAAAACAAAACCGCTTCATACAAAGAGCACCAGAAGGGCAAGCAGCTGAAGAACAGGAGCAGGACGATATCACCAATGTCAAGTCTGTTTCGCAAATCGATTTGTTTTCCTCAAACCCTCAGAATCAAAATCCAGATGTAGAAAACACAGCTGATGCAGACGATGGTGTGATTCGTCACACCTTAGAGCTAGAGGAGCCGACCATTGAGCCTGAAGATAGTAAAGAAGAGAACGACGGCTTTGAACTAAAAACAAGACCTTCGGTTTTTGACTTCCATGTACCTTCCGTGTTTGATGAATACAAGCAGCAGGAAGATGTGCAAAGGCACGAAGAGATAGCGGAGGACGAAGCACCGCTTCATCCTAGCAATAGCGATCACCAAGCAGGTGTATTTGTTCCAAACGACGATAGTAAATTAAGCCCAGATCATCAGCAGCGTTTGCAAAAGACGAAAGAAAGAATCCTTCGTTTGAAAGAGCTGAGCATGAAGCTTAAGACTGCAACTGGGCTGCAAGAGTTAGAAAACGAACCGGCTTACAAAAGAAAGCAAAAGGCCCTAGATAACGTGCCTCACTCCTCAGAGTCTCAAGTGTCTAGATTTACCTTGTCTTTCGATGAGAACGGCACGGAAATTCGTCCAAACAACTCTTTTCTGCACGACAATGTAGACTAGTTGATGCGGATATATGCTGCAAATGAATTTAATTTCAATATAAAAAAGCCCGTTTATCGGGCTTTTTTGCTTATTTTTAATAGGTTTTAAAATACAGGAGAATATATATGTCGAAAAAGTTGAATAACCCTATTTGGGTAATGAGCTCTGCTTACGATAACTTGAATCTTCAAGAGTTGATTGCCAACTCGGTTAAGTTAGGAGCTCAAGGTATTGATTTATGTGTATTTAGAAAAGATGGTGATAGACAAGACCACACGGCTACCCATCTAGACTACGAAAGCTTTGGTGTAGAGGAGTCTAAGCAGTTAATCGATCAGTTCAATAACTCTAGCTTACAATTGTCGCTAGGTGCGTTTGAAAACATGATAGGGGGAGACCCAGCGCATAAGATTCAAAATCAGAATCACCTATTGCGATTGATTCGTATTGCCTACCTTTTAGGAGGAGACGAGAACGACGTGAAAGTAGGAACATTTGTGGGCTATAACCATGAGCTGGGTAACCAAGAGAACGGTTTTGAAAAGAATTTAGAAGAATATAAAAAAGTATTTGAGCCCATTATAAAATATGCGGAAGACCTAGGGGTAACGGTTCTTTATGAAAATTGCCCAATGGAAGGCTGGAGGTCTGCTAGCTACACATCAACCTACAATAACTTACCGGGAGTTTTAGCAGCTAGAAAATTGATGTATGCCTTAATTCCAAGCAAGGCGCATGGGGAGATATACGATCCATCGCACGATATATGGCAAAACACCAATCCAGTGGATGTTATTAACGCTATGGATATCGATCGCTTACACCGCATTCACGTGAAGACCACTAGGAATTTGAAAAACAAAGCCCGCATAGAGTGGGGCGGTATGTATCCTATGCAAAGTGTAGATGCTACGCTTGCTGAAAAAGCAGGTGTATCTATTCCACAAAACGAGTGGGATAGGCATCATTACGAGCCTATGCTTCCAGGTTTTGGTGGTACTGACACGATGGACTGGAATGATTTTGTAGGCGCTATCCATGCTAAGGGGTTTGATGGACCTTTTGAAATAGAGAATGAAGCAGCGAACTCAAAAAATACAGGGAATAAAGCTGCTATTGATCAAGGATATAAAGCGACCATTAGCTTTTTAAGCCCGCTGTTATGGAATCTTACAGATGAGGGCTATCAGTATCAAAAAACAGGAGAACTCAAGCAGATTAGTGTAAAGGATATTCCTGTTATGACTATAGATAAATTTTAGTTTTCTCATGATGTTTGAAAAAAGAGGAGCTCTACGGGGTTCCTCTTTTTTCGTTTAGAGATAGTCCGTCAGTGATATATGGTCGTTGTAGTAACTGCATACTCAGGACTCTCCATCTTAAACAAAATGAAATATAAGACTGCCTAATTTTTCTGTCTAGCTATTTTATTGCTTTGTTATCTTAAGGCGTATTGGGTTTAGATGATCGCTGCTTAATCTAAAAACTGCTGGTCGGTATTCAAAGAAAATATTTTAATAAGGTCAGGGATGTTCTTGATGTTTAGTTTTTTGAATATCCTAGATTTGTAGGTGCTGACAGTTGATGGATTGAGGTCCATGGCTTTGGCAACATCAACCACTCCATACCCTTTGATAAGTTGTTTGGCAACATCGGTTTCTCTATCCGATAAAGTCAGTAGGGGATTCTTTTTATTGACTTCCGTTTTACTTTTAGTAAGGATCTCTATATATTGATCCCGCACACTATCGGACATGTATTTTTTTCCTTCTTTAAGGCGCTCTAGTGCATCGCGGAGCTCCAGCATACTGGTGGATTTATTTAAATACCCCATAGCACCTGCCTCAATATACCTGAGGGCATAAATTTGTTCGTCGTAGGAAGAAAACACGAGGATCTTAATTTCTGGTTGTAGGTTAAGAATTTCTTGAACCATTCTAATATTATTTCCTCCTGGCATATTTAAATCTAATATCAATAGATCATATTGCGCTTCTTGAATTTTTCTTTTTGCCTCATCATAGCTCTCTGCATGCACTATATCTTCCGTCTTTAAGACTTCTTTGATAATAATAGAAGCTCCTAACCGTACTATGCTATGATCATCTGCTAATAAAACCCTTTTCATACTTTATTTTGGATAAGTTTACTTTAAACCTCAAATTTATTTCATTGGTAATGTATTTGTATTACAAAACAAATTTAACAAAAAAAATGGGGTATGGACATTAAGTTGCCAAAAGACAGAAAATCTTTACTAAAAAGGTGGTGAAGTTTATTAATAAAAATTATATTTACGATGTTTGTATAAAATTAACTGGTAATCAATAGTTAGAAATATGAGTTTTGTAAAAGAATTTAAGGAGTTTGCCATGCGTGGCAGCGTGGTCGACCTAGCCGTTGGTATGGTAATAGGTGCCGCATTTGGAAAGATTGTTACCTCTTTGGTAGACGATATTATAATGCCTACAGTTGGGTATTTCACTGGCGGAGTTGACTTTTCAGACATGAAAGTTATCCTTGAACCGGCAGATGAAGCCAATGAAATTGCTGAGGTAGCTATTAACTATGGTGTCTTTATCAATGTGATCATTCAATTTATCATCATTGCATTCTGTATATTTTTAGTTGTTAAATTGATCAATCAGTTGAAGCGGAAAGAAGAAGCAGCACCAGAGGAACCTGCAGCACCAAGCAATGAGGAGCAGTTACTTTCGGAAATTCGTGATCTTCTGAAGAACAAGTAGGGTAGTTTGTTCTTCAAAGAGAATAGAATTACTTTATTTAATTTGATAATTCATTATATATTTTCTACTTTTGCAGTTCTTTGTGTAAAGCAGGAAGTAGAAAATATTATTAAAACAGCAATAATAAGGTCATGAAAAGAACATACCAACCCTCACGTAGGAAAAGAAGAAATAAACATGGGTTCCGCGAGCGCATGAGTACTGCAAACGGACGTAAGGTATTAGCAGCTAGAAGAGCAAAGGGAAGAAAGAGACTTTCAGTTTCTGACGAACCACGTCATAAGAATTAAATAAGCTTATTTCTAACTTTTGACCCTTTACTCTAATTTTAGAGCGGTCATTAGATGAAACTAACTTTTACAAAAGGAGAGCGGTTGTCGGCTAAGAGTTCCATTGAGGGGCTTTTTCGCGGCGGCTCTTCTTTTTTTATCTATCCCTATAGGGTAGTGTATCTTTTGGTGGACAAGAGTGATTCGCCACACCCAGCGGAAGTACTAGTCTCCGTACCGAAAAAGAAATTTCGTTCTGCTGTTGCTAGGAACAGGATTAAAAGAAAGGTTAAAGAGGCTTATAGGCTTCAAAAGAATAGCCTTCTATATCCATATCTAAATAAAGAGCAAGAAGTACTACATGTCGCCTTCCAATATGTTGCCAATAAGGATCTCTCTTTTGAGATTTTGGCCAAAGGTATGGAAGAGGTATTAAAGAAACTAGTGAATGAAAGTGCT
>DXEZ01000141.1 GCA_019114715.1 Candidatus Sphingobacterium stercoripullorum
AGTTGACACCGACAGAGTTCCTGTTGAAATATGGAAAACTCTCCGAGTTTCCCACATTCCAACAGGATAGCAATAGCAATTCTGATTGGAATTTTTTAGTTTTGAATGTAGCTAGCTAAGGGAAGATTACAGATCTCTATGCTGTAAAAGCCTCCTTCCTCCGGAGTCAATTTATATGTATCCCGGTTTTCATTCCAGTCCGTCACAACTTCCTGCCAGTCACTCTCGGACTTACTATTGGTCAGGATCAGGCCTGCATGCAGATATAAATCTCCTGTATACCCTACCAGTTCCTTATTACCCTTGGCTATATCAAATGTCAACTTGGTAGTCTCGTCCCACCAAAGAAAGCCACCGGACAAAGATACCAGTCCTTGTTTTCTATCATCATCAATCTGTCCTTCCTCTTGCTTTATATCTTTTTTGCAGGAGATAACCAATAATAGCAGATATCCTATTTTATTGTTCGCTTTCATCTACTGAAAGGTTAGCTTGTTCAATTTGGAAACGTTCCCAAAAAATCAAAAATCTGATTAAGAAAGAGCAGAGTGTACTACTAATAAAGTATTCCGTGATCCCTCTATAACCGTTAGCAACTTTTCGGGAATGTTCCCGAAATCATATCAAAGATAAAATGTTTGAGGAATATTTCAAAATAAATTAAATATTTTTTATTTATAATTTGCTATTTGCGGCTTGATCTTTGAAAAATAAGACTGGATTCAAGCCATGTAGTATGTTGCTCTTCAAGTCCAACCGGTTCGTTTATTTGACCGAAAAGAAACTTAGCTGCTTCCCTACCCATTTCATAAGCAGGTTGTTTGACCACGCTCAGGGAAGGACTCAACAGGTCTGCAATATCCAGACACGAAAAGCAAATAAGTTTTATATCATTGGGAATTTTCAATCCTTCTTCGTTCACCACCCTGATAGTAGATATAGCAAGCCGCTCCACAGATGCGAACACGCCATCCGGTTGCTTCGTCCTGATCAGTTCCCGGATTGCCTCTTTATTTACATCTTCGTCATTTTCGGTATCTAACAGCAGTTGCTCATCAAAATCCAATCCATTATCTTCCAGAGCCTTTTTATACCCGTCCATTCTTATCTTACCTATAGATACCATTTGATTGATAGCTAGGTAAGCTATCCGTTTACATCCATTATCTATGAGGTGTTGGGTAGCCAGCCGACTTGATTCAAAATCGTTTCCAGTGACAAAATAGCTCGGATAATCTCCATAACTCCTATCAAAGAATACAACCGGGATATTATGGTCCTTCATCGTCTGGAGATGGCTATGATCCTTTCCTTCACCCGAAGCGGATATCAACACACCATCTACACGTCCATTAGCCAAAGACCGGACTATAGAAGCCTCATTCTGTACACTATTGTCCGTTACATACACCAAAGTATGATATTTTTTAGAACGTGCGACCAGTTCAATTCCCTTGATAGCCTGACTGAAAAAATTGTTACCAAACTCAGGGATAATAATCGCTATAGTCTGGCTTCGGTTTACCCGAAGATTGCTCGCATACAAGTTTGGAGAAAATCCAAGCTCTTCAGCCTTCGCTAAAATACGTGCTTTAGTCTTCGGACTAATATCACTACTGTCACGGAAAGCACGGGATACTGTAGACTTAGATAATCCCAATCTCTGCGCTAAATCAATTATGGTAATCTGTGACATAACACACCTACTTTACATATAAACAACCTGCTGTGCCCTCAATAAAGAATCATTAAGTATCCAAGATTAGGGTAGTTAGCTTGTACTGCTCATCTATCATCTCACTAAGAGCTTGATTCTATATAGATTTGACGTCTGTAAAGATACTGTTTTTTTAAAGCAGTCTATCTATTTTATAGTTATGTATAGGTTCATCTCTATTTCAACCCGATCTCCTAAAGATAAAATTAAACCTATAAAACACATCTTTAGGCTTCTTTCAACATTATTATATCAAATAATATTATTAATTTAGTAACACAAAGTCAAATAAACCAGAGTATGACAGATAAAGTAACTCATATACCAGAGTCAGCACTATTCAGATCCAAAGTGGATAAGAGCATCCTGATAATACTGATCAGTTCAGTGCTGATTGCAGTTCCACTGATAATGAATCTCCGCTGGCTAGGCATCCCTTATCTTATTTTCACATTTGTGATTACCCTATCCATATTTTTCAACACTTATTACCGCATTGAAAAAAACATATTAAATGTAAAAAGTGGGATTTTGTTCAAAAAACAGATAGATATACACTCTATCTATAAGATAAAAGAGATCAAGAGTTGTATCAGTGCTACTGCTCTGTCCACAAAGCGGCTGGAAATATTCTATAATAGATTTGACTCTGTCATGGTTACGCCCAAAGAGGAAACAGAAATGATTGAAGCATTGCTGAAAATAAATCCCGATATAGAAGTTATGGTGTCTAATTCTTAGTACTGTATTAATCCGACATCACTTTATACTTAGGATCGTCCTCCATCGTCACCATAATGACTCCTTTTGCTTTTTCCAGTTTACTTCTACAATCTTGGCTCAAGTGTTTCAGTACTACCCTTTTTCCTTGTTCTGCATATCTTGAGGTTATCTTGTTGAGTGCATCTATGGCACTCATATCTGCGACTCTACTATCTTTAAAATCTATGATCACCTGATCAGGGTCATTTGCGATATCAAACTTTTCTAAGAAAGTGCTGACGGAACCAAAAAACAAGGGTCCATATATTTCATAAACTTTTGCTCCATCTGGATTGATATGTTTCCGCGCCCGTATGCGTTTCGCATTATCCCAAGCAAAGATCAAAGCTGATATAATCACTCCGACCAATACGGCCAGTGCGAGATTATGCAGTGTCACAGTTATTAAAGCTACCAATATACCTACGAAAATATCTGATTTCGGCATTTTATTGATTATCCGTAGGGAGACCCACTCAAAAGTACCTATAGCTACCATTATCATGACTCCCACTAATGCTGCCATAGGTATCTTTTCGATAACAGGAGCACCAAATAGAATAATAGCCAAGATAGTCAAGGCACTTATGATGCCTGCAAGCCGTGCTCTGGAACCTGCATTTAGATTTACCAAAGTCTGCGCGACCATCGCACATCCTCCCATTCCTCCGAAAAATCCGTTCACTACATTTGCTGCTCCTTGTGCCATTGCTTCCCTATTCGCATTGCCTCTTGTATTGGTAATTTCATCCACCATGGAAAGCGTCAGTAAAGACTCAATCAGCCCCACCCCTGCCATGATCAGAGAGAAAGGAAAAATAATCTTTAAAGTCTCTAGAGACAAAGGTACGGAAGGGATATGAAAAGAAGGCAGACCACCTTTTATACCCGCGATATCCCCTACTGTCTTTGTGTCAATATTAAATCCTAAGACCAATAAAAACACCACAATGATAGCAATCAGTGAGGCCGGAACTGCTTTCGTGATTCTGGGGAAGGTCAATACAATCGTTATGGTCAATACTGTCAACCCGCCCATTATATATAGAGGCTGGCCTGACAACCATGAGATATTTCCATTTTCCATTATTTTAAACTGTTCGATCTGCGACATAAAAATAATGATAGCCAAGCCGTTCAAAAAACCGTACATCACCGGCTGGGGTATAAGCCGTACAAACTTACCCAGCTTAAATACTCCTACCATAAATTGTATCAGCCCTGCCAGAGCTACAGCGGCAAACAGGTACTCCGTACCATGGACTTTTGCCAAGGCAATCAGCACTACAACAGTCGCCCCTGCCCCTCCCGAAACCATGCCCGGACGGCCTCCAAAGATAGCTGTGATCAAGCCCATCAAAAAAGCAGCATATAACCCTATGAGAGGAGAAAGTCCTGCGAGGATTGCAAACGATAAAGACTCAGGTATCATCGTCATGGCCACCGTCAGTCCTGCTAATATTTCGGTTTTGTAGTTGACTTTTTGCTTAAAATCAAAAATGTTCAAATAGGAATTCATGCTATACAAAAGTAGTAAAACTTTTGTCTAATTGGGCTTTAAATACAATAGTACTCATAAACCTATTTACATTTAAGAGCCGCCTGAATAATATGGCAGTATATTTATTGCATATCCTTTACTAATATAATGAAAAGCCATAAAAATGCAGAATAACGCACAAAGCCGAAGGTTTTATCTTATAAAAACACCTTCGGCTTTATCACACTTTTTTTAAAACATTAAATTATCTTTCCAGCAATAGATCAATTACTACTTCCGTTTTCTTAGCATTCTCCACAATAACCCCCTCTTCCAGAACCGGGTCAAACATTGGTTCTGTAGGGTCAACTGCAATATCGTATATACCCTCTTGTATCCCTGGAAAGTAAAATCTACCTTCCGCATTAACAAGAGTTCCTGCTAATGTATCTTGCTCCGACAATAAATAGACAAAAGAGTTGGATTCAGCAGGAATCACCTCCCCACTGATAGACCCGGAAAGAGCTTCTGGTATAGCACGTACTACCGGGTGCAGCATATACTTACCACTGCCCGTAGTATGAATCGACCTTGCAGCATCAAAGTCCAAAGCAAGCGTATAAGCTACTCCCGGCGCTAATCTATCCTGCACCTTTATCTTCCATCCCGAACTCTGCCCACTAGGTGTCGTCAGAGCTAACTCTTCTCCGTCTACAATAATAGTATTACCCTGCTCATGCAGTATAAATCGAACCTCTTCCAACCTTCCCGAAGGTACTTCAAAATCTTCTACCAGATAAATATATTCCCCCATATTGTAATCCAATATGTTAAATGGGGGAAGCTTGACCTCAACTATTTCTTTTCCTGATTCAGTGCGGATCTCTATTTCTTTGATATTAAGAAATATTGCATCATAAAACGCCGGTGCATCCGTCATTTTTATACTGATAGGTGTCGTACCCCTAGGGCTATCCTCATTTTGACAACTTGACGTCAATCCTATCAGTCCTACTAGTATAATTAAAAATAAATTGGTTCTCATATTATTATTCTTTTTTATTTCTTTGATTCCTAGACTTAGTTAGCAATATTGTACCTACAAATCTATTCTCTATTCATATGATTTAATACATATATACATCAAGATGATAAGCACGATGATCGTGGTGCTTTCTTTTGTGTTTTCCCTTCTTTTTCTTTTGTTGCCCTGGAGCATATCTTTTAGCTGATTTTCCTCCATATATTTTCTTAGCCTGTCCGGGAGGTAAGTTGCTGCCATGTCTAGGATGGCTCGTGTAACACGAACTCAAGCTAAACAAAAGAACTGTTGCAAATAAAAATCCAAATATCTTTTTCATAGCGTACATAATTTTTTTTTCTATCCGTTTAAAGCCTAGATATACAAAGTTCAGGCCAATGGCGCTTTTGATCGTATTTAAACCTGGCGGCTTAACCACTATATTTCTAGCAGAAACCACTATATTTCTAGCAGATAAACCAGAGTTCAAGGAAAAGTTAAATTTTGGATGTATTATACCCTGCCTGTAGATACTACTACTGTAAACTGATTTCAGAAACCTTCTTTTTATACTTAGTAAAGCTATTATTTAAATAAATAACAAATAATTGTGAATAATATCTATACTTTCTATTTATTTGTCTATAAAAATAGATAACATATATGACTGCTTTAGGAAAATATTTAGCAAAAAGATCGGTAAATAAATCAAAGGTAGCACGGCGTACCGGTCTGAGTAAAGCGCGTATGAACGAACTGACGCTCAATCCCACGGCGAGGCTCCGGGCCGATGAACTTTACCTGATAGCGCTGGCCATACATGCAGACCCCTGCGAAATGTTCAAGACTCTATACGGACACCTTGCGCTGAAACCGGAAGAATAAGGATTCTGCGGGATTTCCATTATTTCTGATCTATAGGGGTTAGTAGTTCTATTTTTCTATCTCTATTACACATTTCTTAACGATTAAGGAAATCAAAATAAAAGCTGTCTCAAGTTTAAAATAGCCTAAGACAGCTTTATAAATTAGTTTTTATCCCACCATACTCTCGACAAAAACGAATCTCCATTTGTCATCCTGTCCACCGCTTCCTTATAATTTGCATTATTCAGTTCTACCTCTTCAGACGAATATATTCCTCTTCTCGGAATCTTTCCGGAAGTAGATCCTGCATTCGGGCCAGGGCTCAACTTAGGGTATACAATTCTTCTCCACTCTGCAAATGCTTCCATATTTCTTCCAAACAAATGAATCCATTTCTGTGTAGCTATCTTTTCCATCTTTTTATCGTCCGAGATATTAGCAAAACTAAGTACTTCGCTTTTATATGATTCAGGTATTTGATTCAGATTGTACGGAGGCAAAGCAAGAGCAGCCTCTACTCCTTCTAAGAAATACACTTCTGCCTGAGCGGGATCCGCCCTCCACCCTAGAAGAGCCGCTTCCGCCTTATAAAAGCTTATATCTGAGAATGTCATTGCATAACTGGGTATAGGATCAGAGTTTAGCCCAAACCAAGTACCCTTATTTGGCGTAGAATAGTTGCTTCTGATCAGCTGAGACAATTCATCATCCGTCAAGGCTACACCGATACCTTGATAAGTACTTACACCATTTACAATTACCGGTTCGGCCAGTAAGGGCAGTCTGGGATCATTATCTTCTTTAAGCCTATCGATGAGCGTATTCGCCAAATATCTCAGATCCGAACTCCCTGTGATTGATTGTCTCAAAATGGGATTTTGATTTTCTGCTTGCGCATCGTTATAGGTAGGTATTGTAGCATTGTCTTTATTAGACGCCAACAGACCATACGATGATGACATGGCTTCCTTCACAGTTTTTTCTGCCAATTGCGTATTAGCATAGCGTATACGCATACCTAAGCGTAGCTTCAATGAGTTTCCAAATTTCTGCCATCCTTTGATATTCCCTTGATAAAAAAAGTCTGCGGCACCATAGCTTTGATCACTCTGTAAATAGCAAATTTACTTTCATCAATTTTTCGCAATAGTAATTCACCAGTTTTGGTGAAAAATTATATTACTTTATTGATTTATCCGGGAAAATATTTTTCCTATGCTCCATTCTATAACCTGCTCCTGTAAGTTTTACAACGAGCCGCGTATTGGCGATAGTGGCGGATTAGAAAACCTAAACTTTCAGTCTTGTACTTACCTAAGCAACAGCCTTTTATTATTTTCTAAATTTATGAAAAAAGGAAATATAAAAGACTGTTGCGACAAAAAAAAGGAGAAACTTTCAATTTCTCCCTTAAACCGCCATTTCGCCAATGCTATGTTATCAGCAGTCCTTTTATAGGTAATAAACTATCGTACTTAATATCTCATTCTCCAACTTGTTATCAATCCGTTCTCAACGGTAAATAAAAAGTTAGCCTTATTTGTATAACCTACACTCGAATACTGCCCTTTGACAACAACCTCATTTTCACTTATCACAGAATATTCAGGGTTGGCGACCTTGCCTTGGCGATCCACGATATCACTTTCAATCCATTTTTTGGTTTCTTCGGCTGTTTTCATCACTCCATCCGCACCATAGGCTTGAGTGGCTGTTTCCGAAAATTGAGCTCTGATCAATTCGGCATTTTCTGTTTGCATCGCTTCCATCAAAGTTTTTACTGGTTTTAATAGGGTTTCGTCTTGCATTTTTTCTGATTTTTGATTTGTTGTTTGATTGTTATTTTGTGTTTGTCCACACGCCGTAAGTGAAAAAGAGGAAAACAAAATGATTAGAAATTTTCTCATAACACATTCGATTTTAATGGGTGTTGTAAATAAATGATGATTAAATTGAGTAACAGAAATGGGATTTCTATCGCCACGCCTTTCAAGTCTTTGTTGAGCAACTGCAAACAGATAATCATCAGTATTCCCGCTGCCATTAGAAAGTTTCCCCACACGAATGTTTTCGGAAAAAGGATTAATATAGATGCCAATAAGGTAACTGCACCATTAATCATTACAGCATTTTTGCTAAAATTCCATTTACCAAACATTTCGAGCATTTCTGGTTTTGCAGTGAGCATATTCCATCCGTGCTTGGCACCCATAAACACCGCAAATAAAATCAATGCTGAATTGAGAATTTTTAAAATCATAATCTTTAAATTTAAAAAAAAGCAAAAAACTAAATCATTTGCCTTTTCAAAATATTAAATTTTATTTTATCTTGTTGTGTAGCCTCCGTTTGCAAAAATAGTTTGTCCAGTAACCCACCAACCATCGGTTACTAAAAACTCAACCAAAGGCGCGATGTCTTTGATGTCTGTAAGTCCACCTAAGTCAGAGGCTTGTTTGTGATAGGCTACGGCATCATCGCTTTCTTGTCCATAGAAAAACGGCGTGTCCATTGGTCCTGGAGCAACGGCAGTTACAGAAATTCCTCTTGAACCAAACTCTTTGGAAGCAGCCCTTGTAAAATGCTCTACTGGAGCTTTTGCACCTGCATAAGTAGAATAATATCCGGTAAATGCAGCCAATAGCGAAGTTACAATTGTGTTGATTTTTCCATTATCGTTTAGTTTTTTGCCTGCTTCCTGAATGAAAAAATAAGCAACTTTCGCATTGATGTCGTTCATGCTGTCATACTCCTCTTCGGTGGTATCTGCGAAAGGTTTTTTCAATACTTTTCCAACCGTATTAATAGCAATGTCAATTCCTCCGAATTTTTCGATAGTTGCATCAAAAAACTTTGTAATGTTTTTTACATCTGTCAAATCAGCTTGGAATAAAAATGCTTCTCCACCTGCGTTTATGATATCTGCCAATGTTTTTTCGGCTTCCGCCTTTGTGTTGTCGCTATTGTAGTGGATAGCCACTTTTGCTCCTTTAGCCGCAAAATTACGGCTTAGTAAGCCACCTAAATTTTTTGCACCACCTGCAATTAAAACTACTTTTCCATTTACATCGTTTCTTGCCATTTTGTTTGATTTTAAAAGTTATACAATTGATTTAGCAAAGATGGCTAAGCAAAAAATATAAATCGTGGTGAACTTTTCGGAAGTTTTTATTTTTTGTTTTCTTTTCTGAATTGTCCAGGAGTTTGTCCAATAAACTTTTTGAAGAACTTAGAAAAATTCGATGGATCGTATGTCAATATTTTTGCAATTTCAGAAATAGATTTATCTGTTTCTAAAAGCATTTTTTTGGCTTCATCAAGAATTTTAAGGTCATAAAAATGACAAGGATGACTTCCAGTTTCTTTCTGTACTGTATCTGTCAAATGTTTATGAGAAACAAATAATTCGCTGGCTATTTGGTTTATTTCCATAAATTCATCAACCTTTCCTAAAACGACATCTTCAATATGTTTGTCTAAAAACTGAAAATAGTTTTCGGTAATTTCTTTTCTGCGGGTTACTTTATCTTGTTCTTTATTTGTCATATCCTTATCATTCAAAAAACACTGTAAAGTTGCACATTACTCCTCATTTATCTATGGTGACCTTTTCGGTTTTTTCTTTCGTGGACGAGCTTCTGACGGATTGCTGATAACGTTCGTATTGACGCCATTACTTGATCTTCTATTGCGTCAACACTCCTAATCAGGGCATATTGACGCAAGTGGGTTCCGTTTGTTTAAACGAACGTTTATTTAATCCTATTATTTATGGTCTTTGAATGTTCTGTTTTTAATCAATTATGGTTAATAAACATAAGTATAATAGTTTGTTTTGAAGTTTGCAAAATTGTTTCCTGAAAAAAGTTTGTTTTACTCATAAGACACCGGATAAAGTGTACTTTGATTAGGAAAGATCTAAACGTCGCCTTATCTCAATCAGGACTTTATCATCCTTTCGCTGAATGCTTTCCCCAAAACATGCGGATAGCCTTGTTCGGCTAACAACTGGACGAAGTTTTCTTCTAATATATATTCGATGAATTTCATAAAAAACAGACTTCCTAAAGTGAGCCTTTACTGGTTACATTTTCAGCAGAGATTTCCTTTAACCCTTCGGTAATTTCTTTTTCAATGGTACGGCTTAACTTTTCAAGCTGGTTTCCGCTATCAATCTCTTCGTTAATGACAGCAATATCCATATCTTCTGAAAACCTTTCAATTAAATCAAACCCTTTAGACAAAGACGTTCCTCCTTTAAAAACAACTTGATCAGTGTAATCACTTTTAGATAATCGAAACAACAATAGACTTATCCAATAGTCTTTTTCAACAAACTCCAGCTTAATATCTAAGTGATCAGCGGCAGCTCTTAAGGTTTCTTAGAATAATTCCGGGTCCTGGTGTAATCTCATTTTATTTTCCATTTTTTAGTGGTATCGAAAACTTTCTCTGCTTCTGGCAATCGATAGGTTGTAATGGGATTTAAAGTCTCGAAGAGCGTTTCAGTTTCCTTTTCATATCCTAATTCATCCAACAATGCACCCAATAAAGCTCTTGTTGAAGGCGGATACTTTCTTGCTAATCGCATTAAATCTTCTCTTTCATTTTGTTTGTAATCTTTAAGTATGGCTATGAAACGCTTGCACAAAAATGCTATACTGGCATCAGGGATTTTTTTGATATAGCGTAATGCATCCAACAATTGTAAATGAGGAATATTTTCTTTGGTAATCGTATTTTTCTGCTTTACAAAAGAAACGATATACTTTCCTCTCTTTAGCTTAGGACGAATTTGATTTCTTCCAATCTGAATCACATTGCTAACCTGAGTAGTTAACGCCATTTTATTATAAATACTATAACCTGTAAGATAACCAATAGGT
>DXEZ01000142.1 GCA_019114715.1 Candidatus Sphingobacterium stercoripullorum
TGTAACTAATATAGAACCTCGAGATGGAGATAAAGTATCCTTTCCAACTATTGGAGTGGAACTAACCTACCGATTACTCCGGGTCGAAGGAGGGTTGATTGAAGGGCAACCGGCTTCGATAGAATATACACCAATTATGCTGGAACGAAATGCCGATGGTTCAACAGGGTATAAGGTAGTGGAGGTTCCTCCTGGTGAGTATAACTTGTATATGGGCTTTTTAGCGAAAAACCATCCTTTTGTGAATATTTATGTAAACGATATTCCAGTTGCTCAAGGGCTGAATGTTGAGCCTGCGACGCCGTGGAATTACGACCGTGCTACCAATACTGTCCCAGGTACGAAGTACAACGGATGGGGAGGCCTAGTAGGTCCAGTGAATATCGAAGGAGAGGATGTCACGACCTTTAAGATAAAAGTGGAATTTGCCGGCCTAGGTAAAGGTAACGTGGAGCGATTAGAGCTCTACCATTGGGCATTAATTCCAACTGAAAACAATTATTAATGAACCGAATATTAGCTGAGTATATGACAAATATAACCAAGAGGAAGATGTGGCGTGCTGTCTTATTAATAGCATGGATATCGGGTGCAACCCCCGTGCTGGCTCAAACCACAATTAAGGGGAAGGTGCTGAGCAATTATGATAAATCCCCAGTGTCGAATGCCGTGGTAACCGTTCTGAATACAACCACCAATGTCCGTACAGGCAATGACGGAACTTTTAATCTAGAGGAGGTGGATGAAGGGGCGACAACTATCCGCGTGTGGAGCCCTGGGTATTACGAGACGTATGTCGAAATATTGGGACGTACGGACTTTGAGATCACCCTTATTGGTGAGGGGCGAACCAACTATACAGATGTTGTCAAAGGAGCCTTCTCGGATAATAGCAGTAGCGTACTATCGGATGTAGATTTCCGTTCTGGAGCTATGGATATCGAGCAGGTGCTCACCGGTGAGATGTCGGGATTACGAGTCGTAAATAAAAGCGGCATGGTTAGCGAGGGGGGAATGTTGAACTTTCGAGGGGTACGCTCTTTTGATGCTGAGAATTCGCCTCTTGTTGTTGTTGATGGAATTCCTTACTTACCTGATTTAGGAAACTCACCAATTATCGGCGGGTATTCTAGAGGTATGTTTGCACCATTTGCTTTAAAAGACATCAAAGAAGTGCGCCTATTGAAAGGTGCAGAAACAGCCAGATATGGCTCTTTGGGTTCAAACGGGGTATTGGTATTGGAAACCTCCGCCTCGGATGACTACGAAACGGTGGTTGAGTTTAATGGTAGCTACGGGGTTGCCCACAATTATAGCACCATCCCGGTGCTTGGGGGAAGTCCTTATAAAAGTCTTTTAGGGACTATTGGAATGACGCAGTTTGAAGATGTGGGCGAGCTACTGGTGAAGTTTCCATTTCTTCGTGATGACCCAGAGTATTACTACAATTACCGGTTTAATAACGCTACCAACTGGCAGGATGTCATATATAGGAATGCATTTGTAACAGATAATCACTTGCGGATTAAAGGAGGAGATGCAGTGGCTAAGTATGACTTATCTTTGGGTGTACTCAGTCAGCAGGGAGCGCTAGATCAAACTGCAAATACACGCTACAGTACACGCCTAAACTCTTTGATCAATCTTGGAGGGAAGTTTGATTTAAAAGCGATTACCGCATTAACTTACAATACATCCAAACTTCAAGAGCAAGGGATTATGCCATCAACCAACCCGCTGATGTCTGCTTTGTTTCGTGCGCCCATTTTAAGTCCATATCAAAAGGATGTAGACAATAACATTCTTCCGGATTTGGATGGTGTTGGGCAATTTGGAGTGTCCAATCCACTAGCACTACTCAATACGGCGGATTTCAAGTCGGATATTTACGATGTTTTTGTCCAAGCGAATTTGGGCTACCAGGCGACAGAGCGTTTTAGGGTGCAAGCCTTATTAGGCCTGTTTTCTAATTACACCAGGCAGTCGACCTTTATCCCTGGCCTATCCAGTGGTACGATTCTTCCGTTGGAAGATGGCATCGCTTTAAATTCAGCTAGAGCAGGAGCTGGGCAAACTTCTAACATCTCCTGGAACTTGCAAGGAACCTACCAGAAAAATTGGGATAGGGATGAAGCCTTATTTGGCGGAGGAGTGCAGGGGCTGTTGAGTTCGCAGGAATACGATGCTGGTAGTGGTCGAAATACAAGCTCAGATTTTTACCGCACACTAAATTATGTGAATAACGACGGACGTTTGTTCTGGGGGTATAACGAACAGTGGAACTGGATGAACATATATGGTTACACGCAGTATTCATGGAGGAGCCTTGCCAAACTAGATGTCAACTTGAGTATAGATGGAACTTCTGTTTCTGGTGCGAAGGCAAACCGCTTTGGCTTTTTCCCCGCCGCCGATTTATCCATTCTGCTCTCTAATACACCAGCTTTTAAAGACATCAGTAGTATCGATAATCTAGTGTTTAAGGTAGGTTACTCGAAAACAGGTAATAGCCGGTTTTCCTCAAAAATAGGGCAGTCTTATTTTGGTAGTCAGCTTTATAGGCAGCTAGCAGGGATCGTTGTTGGTAACATTCCCAATGAGGGCATACGCTGGGAAGACAATGAAAACTGGCAGGCGAATTTAATTTTCTCAGGACTGAATCAGCGCCTAAATATTAATCTGGGTTATTACTTTAATAGAGCCAGTAACCTATTAAATGCAGTGCCGATCTCTCCAATTGGAGGAATTGATAAGATATATATGAATGGTGGAGTGATCAACAATCAAGGGCTGGAGCTTGATCTAAACCTTACTTTATTGGATAATAGAGACTGGTCGGTGAATTGGAGGGGGAATTTATCCACCTTAAATAGTCAGGTCAAGAGCCTAGCTCACGGGCAGGATATCTTTCATAAGCAAGAGGATGATGTTGTGCGCATCAACCGTGCGGGCGATGCACCGTTTTCTTTTTATGGTGCCAATTATTTAGGAGTTATTGCTAGCGAGCAGCAGGCAGCTAGCTTAGGACTACAGGACTATAAAAACCGAAGTTTTAATGCTGGAGATGCGCACTTCCAAGACGTTAATAACGACGGGATGATTGATAGCGAAGACCAGGTGCTGTTAGGAAGTAGCCTCCCCAATCTTTTTGGTGGTACCTCCCTTAGCGTACGTTATAAAAACATTTATTTACAGGGGCTCTTGAGCTTTAGTAAAGGGAATAAGGTGTACAATGGGCTGCGCCGGAGTTTAGAGAGCATGGATACGTATGCCAATCAGTCTGAAGCGGTTCTTCGCCGCTGGCAAGCTGAAGGGCAAGAGACAAACATTCCTCAGGCCGTATTTGGTGATCCTATGGAAAATGCTCGTTTTTCTAGCCGCTGGATAGAAGATGCATCGTATTTGAGAATAGAAAACATCACCCTGTCCTATAAGTTTGCTCAGCATAGATTCAATGTGCTCTCGAACTCAGAGTGGTACATAACAGGGGAGAACTTGTTTACATGGACCAATTACTTGGGCCTAGATCCTGTTTCTTCTTATAGCAATGCTATAGGTCACCTAGGAGCTGATTACGGTAAGATTCCACTTCCACGTACATTTAAATTTGGGGTAAACTTTAAGCTATAATGATATGAGCATAATGAAGAATTTCTTAGTAGGAGGGTTAGCTACGATTACATTTGTTATGGTAGGATGCTCCCGTTATTTTGAAGTAGATACAAACGATATATTACTGGACCAGGATTATGTGAAAGAGTCCAACGAGCTGTACTCAGGATACATGGGGATAGCTTCTAAGATGCAAGCGATTGCAGATCAAACGGTGTTTATAAGTGATTTGAGGACCGACCTGTTGGAGCCCACAGAAAATGCTCCTCAGGACCTTTGGGACCTTTATAACTTTAAAGAAAAACCTGATAACAGCTTCGCAAGCCCTAGGCCTTATTACGACCTGATAGTCAATGCTAATGCTTATTTGGAAAAAGTGGTAGCCTATAGGAAGGATCATCCTACGGCCATTGAAGATGCCCATTACCAGGCCCTAATAGCTGGAGCTATTCGTTTTAAGGTATGGACCTACCTTACCTTAGGGAAGCTTTATGGGCATGCGGCATATTTCGATGATCCTGACTTGAGTTTGGATAAGATTGAGGAAATGCCCGTAATGAGCTTCAAGGAGTTAGTCCCTAAGCTAATCAACCTTATGGAAACTGGCGTAGATGGTGTGAGTGGTCTCTTTGAAACCAATTGGGGAAATATTTTGTACCCAGGAGTACCAGCTAATGAACAAGACTTGGTGTGGAATATGATTTGCCCCGCACCATCTCCGCTGCGTATGGAGCTGTATCTGTGGAATAAAGAATATCAGAAGGTGGTTAATATCGGAATACCTTTTATTTCTGACGGCGGTGGAAAGCGTTATAAAGTTAGTAACGACGACTGGAATGGTAGTTGGTCTCAAATGTTTACAAGAGATCCAATCACTAGGACGCGGGTATTGATAAATATTGTTCCCTACGATTACGAAAGGAATCAGACCAACCGCTTGATACGTTATTTCTCGAACGAGGACCCCTCGGTTTATTACTTAAGGCCTACAGATGTTGCTATGGAGCGCTATGAAGCACAACTGAGGTACGATGGTCACAATAGAGGAGACCTATACCGTGGAGAAAACTATACCTATTATTTCCAAAATGGAGAGTGGGTAATACGGAAGTTTTCACGAGACCGGGAGAGTGCATCAGAGATCCATAAAAACAACGTGCATATTGTCATTTATAGAGACGCGGACGTCCATTTCTTTTTAATTGAGGCGCTGAATAACTTGGAGCGTTTTGGCCCTGCCAATGCTCTTTTTAACGATGGCGTGGAGCTTTACCTGTCTAGAAATGGCGATCAGGTTGAGGCACCATTTAACGATCCTACTATCAACTCTTACTTTGCAATAAACATGGGGATTCGCCGCAGAGTGAGCCTTGCGCCAATTTATCCCAGTGGGCCGTCCTACACGGAGCTCTCGAGTGAAGAAGAAAAAGAGACCTATAAAATGGAATTCGATAAACTAATCGCTCAGGAAACCCTCATGGAAAGTGCTGGCGAGGCAAAAGCTTATTTTGCATTGATGCGAATTGCGGAACGGTGGAACGATGCGTCTATATTAGCTGATATTGTGTCTGCAAAATACCCTGATGGTCAGAGAGAGCAGGTCAAACAGCACCTCATGGACCCTGAAAATTGGTACGTGAAGTCTCCATTATAATAGTTGCTTAGGCTTAAAATATAAATTTAAAATGGGAAGAAATGATTTATCAGAAAAAAACAATAATCAAAAGGCTGTGTTTATTTCTAATTTTAGTAGCTGGGTGCAATAAAGACAGTTTAGAGGAAGTAGTATTGCAAAAGCCCGATGGACCGTTTCCCGATTATGGGGAAGTCATAGCGTTTCCCGGTGCGGAAGGTTTCGGTCGATACGCCACTGGTGGTAGAGGCGGTGAAATATACCGCGTTACCAATCTAGAGGATGCTGGAGAAGGATCTTTAAGAGATGCAGTTAGCAAGCCAGGGAGAATTGTTGTTTTTGATGTTTCTGGAATCATTGAACTGAAATCAGTGCTCACCTTTGCTGATAATTTAACCATCGCTGGGCAGACCGCCCCAGGAGATGGAATTGTTCTATACGGAGATAGGATTTCTTTTTCAGGTAGAAAGAACATCATATGCAGGCACCTTCGTGTACGCATGGGGATTGGTGGGCCGGATGGTAAAGATGCTGTAGGCGTGGCGGACGATGGTATGAATATGATATTTGACCATTTGTCTGTGTCCTGGGGTAGAGATGAAAACTTTTCCATCAATAGTACACGAGCAAAAGATATTACAATCCAAAACTCCATTATCGGCCAAGGTCTACAAAATCATTCCTGCGGAGGGCTGATGCAAACCGATGTAGATAATGGGATTACCCTATTTCGTAACCTATATATTGACAATAAAACTCGGAATCCAAAAGTTAAGGGGCTCAATCAATTTGTAAACAACGTGGTTTATAATTGGGGGAGTGGAGCTGCCTACAATATGGGTGGTGATTCCGAAGGAGAGTCCAATACAACTATTGAGGACAATTACTTTATTGTTGGACCGGTGGTGAACTGGCAAAACGTGCGCAAAGAAGACGGGAGCATTCAACTGGAGCTCGTACCTATGAATCCCACTAAGCCATTTATTGGTGGTAATGAGCGCTTCAGCGCTTATAGCGTGGGAAACATCTACGATTATAATAAAGACGGTACACTCGATGGTGTGGAAATTACAGAAGGAAACTGGGAGGAATATTGTTCAGGCAGTCCGAAATTCCTATCCAGCACGCCTTCTGTTTTTCCAGAAATTCAGCAGCAAACAGACGCTAGGGAAGCTTACCATTGGATAGTGAAAAATGCTGGTGCCAGCCTCCCAGTTCGTGACCAGGTGGATGATTACCTGATCGATGAATTGACGTCACTCGGAAAGAAGGGCACTATTATTCAGTCGGAGAGAGATGCCAAGCAGTTTCCTCTAGCGGGTCCTGGTGTTATTAATTCAGGTGAGAAATTACTAGATAGCGATAACGACGGAATCCCAGATGAGTTTGAAGATAAGTATGGATTAGATAAGCACGATCCCAGTGATGCAACAAAAATTGCGAACAACGGATATACGAATATTGAAAACTATATTTTTTCTATAGATCAGAAGCTGCAGTCTGAGGAGGAGTAAGGAGTGCACAAACCTCTATTTTATAAACAGCCAAAACACCGAATAAATGAAAGTTACCGACATAGCATTTAGCATATTTACACTATTCTTACTTGTAGGATGTAGTGAAAAGATAGATCTAATAATTGAAGAGCAGCCGAGCATGTTTATCCTCGCTGAAGGTGGGAACTCTGCATTTGATATCGCATTACACCCGGGAGATAAGATAGGAATCAATGGAGAGGAGTACGCCATATTATCCGGCAGAACCATCGGTATGTATGAGGTACCCGTATCGGAGCAGTATTATATTTACTACCCATCGAGTATTGAAGTTATTAACAACTCTTGGCGATATACACTGCCCAGAAGGCAGAAGTACTCCAAAGAATCGGTCGATAAAAAGGCAAACCCCTTGTTTGGAAAGGCGAATAATGAAGAACTGAAAAATGAAGAGCTTACACTAAAGCCAATTGTTGGAGGCCTAAAAGTAGTTATCCCGAAAGATGAAGATTTTGTATCTGTATCTTCAATTAGCTTGCGTGCACGTTCGGAATCGGATGTATTGGCCGGAGAGTTAATCGTTGATGTTGAATCTGGCGAGTGGAGTTGGGGTGAAGAGCAAATCGATACCTTAGAAATGGATGGCGATATCAATATTAGTGAAGGCGGCGAGGTGATCTTTGCGGTTCCAGAAATGCAGTTTTCGGGCGATATCGATGTGAAAATGACTTCCTTAAAAGGTGAAGCTACGGCAAGCTTAGAGCTGAAGGGGAAAACTATTAAGCCAGGCGAAGTCTTGTCTATTGAACTAGATGAGGTGAAGTGGGTGTCCATAAGTGAATACTACGGGAAAGCAAATACTGTTTTAGTAAACCCGGGTAATCCGTCTATTACTGTGGATTGCGCTCCATATTACACTACGAGTTTGGTTTATGCTTATGAGAATATCCCTCATAGCGATCCCAGTAAAATTGCGAAGTCCGCTAAAATGTTATGGAATGATGTAGGACCGGATTTTATGAACGGCGTAAGCCTTTCAGCAGATGGAAAATCTTTTACCGCTAGTCTATCCGGGCAGTCTGGAAATGCTGTTGTGGCGATTTATGATAGTGAAGATCCTGAGGCAAGCGAGGCATCTATTTTATGGTCGTTTCATATTTGGGTGACAGATATTAATGAGCATCAATTGGATGTTAATGTGAATGGAAACCGGTACACCTTGCTGGATCGAAATATCGGAGCAGTATCGGTGAGCCCTGGCGACTGGAGATCCATAGGATTCTTGTATCAGTGGGGAAGGAAAGATCCATTTGTCAGTACTGAGGAATATGCAGCAAATAAAGATGTTACGATATACAATGAATCGGGCACTTTTTCTAGGCCGTCCTCTTCTGCTGGAAACGATGAAACAGGAACTATTGAGTGGTCTATAAAGAACCCTATGCGCTTTCTTCGACACTCGAGAACGAAGAGTAATGTATCGAACCCGCCTATTTATTTTGCTTACGATTGGTTACGCTATTCCGATAACGCTCTTTGGGGGAATCCTAAAGGTTATGAATCACCCGATCAATCTACTTTAGAGAAATCTATATACGACCCGTGCCCTGAAGGGTATATGATAGCGCCATACGATACTTGGCGTGGTCCTAGCTCTGGAAATGATAAGTCAGCTAGCGTTCTAGTTAATGCTGATTGGCATACTAGCAAGGGGTTTGTAATGAATGAAGGAGATGGTGACCCCTGGTGGTATCCAATAGGAGGCTGGAGAGGACGTAGCAATGGTAACCTTGGGAATGCAGATGCTTGGGGTTACTACTGGTATAGCACTGTGGAAAACGGTAACTCCTCCAATGGAGCTTTCATGAGCATCAATAACGATAATGTGGTACTTAATGGCAAAAATAGCCGTGCAAATACATGTTCTGTGCGGTGCGTGAAAATTCAAAAGTGAGCGTAACAAATATATCATTAGTTTGAATAGTTGTAGCATTTTCACCGCTAGCAGTAGTTTGGACACTCATAAATGTTCTACAGTAATATATAGGATAGGGAGCTTTAAGTGGTTGAGCACCCTTTAAAGTTATCTATTGCTTGAGGCTAACAAAGTCTAAATATTCCGGAGTATATGCACCCAGTATTTCAAAATTGATTGGATCGGAAAATAAAAATCTGAAATTTGTTAGGTGTTTTTGATGGAAACTACCGCTAGTTTTTGCTATTAATTCTTAAATATGCCCTTGCTTTGTTACAAGATCTCATGAAAAATGCCCTTGTTTTGTTACAAAGTCTGATGAATATGGCATCTTCAGCTGTAAGTGGAAGGATGTGGAACCAGTTTGTTTCCCGTGTTTTAGATACTAAAAACGCAATGTTTGTTTTCCTGTCATTACCCTGTGATTGTTTTACAATTACGGATGTATAATGCCTTTCAAAATCAATCCGCAGTTTGTGGCCATTTTTTAATAATCATAAAGTTGCCATTGTTCTAGATCTAGGAAGCAGTTAATGCGCAACACTTAGTGGAGTGAGGATAATTCTAGTTGGCTGTAAAGCAGTCTCTTATGGATGTGGTATGCTGAATTATTTGACGCTAGCTTTTTTAAATATTTCTAGCGCTAAGTTTTCAAGATCGGCAGTGTCGGTATTGCACAAAATTATAAGGATCTGATTGAAATCTTTAGAAATAATAATCGATGAGTTAAACCCATCTATACTGCCACTTCTTCTATACGTATTATCCGTTTCAACGTAATAGAAACCTATAGTAGGTTTCCCAGATAGCCAGTCAATGTACTCGTCATTTTGCGTTGAGAGTAATAGCTGGTCTTTAGTTTTAGGAGTGAGTAACAGGTTGTTTTTTATAGCTTCTAAAAACCTGTATAAATCCTCGGTAGTTGAGTACATGGCTCCTGCGCCGTAGTAATTCGAGAGGTACCTGTTATCGTTATGTAGCGGGTCGTCTTTACTTCCTTCCCCAAAAGAGTAGTTGTGGTAGCCATAGGCTAGGTTAGGGATAATATCGCTTTCTTTTACAAACCCCGTGTTTTTTAGATCCAGTGGGTCTAAAATGAGCTTTTCAATGGCCTGCTCGAAATCTTCTTTTGTGATATTCTCTATTATTTTAGAAAGCAAGATGTAATCTACATTGTTGTAGTTAAAAGAGGAATCGAGATTAGGAGACCTTTTAAGAAAGTGTGTGAGGTAATCATTCAGGTTGTACTTGGTGGTGACAGCCTTTATGGGCTCATTTTCCAGTCCAGATTGGTGCAAAAGCAAGTCTTTAATTGTGATGTTCCGGCAATCTTTTGGAAGGCCTCTAACATACTTTGAAGCCTTGTCATTAAGGTTTAGAACGCCATTTTCCTGCAGTTTTAATAGGGCAATTGAGGTAAAAAGCTTGGTGATAGAGGCTATGGGAAACCGGGTGTCTTGATTGATTTTTACTTGGAATTGGAAATTAGAATACCCCTTGTTTACTTTTATAAGCTCTTTACCATCAGCGTATAGTAGAGTCCCGTTAAATCTTCCCTTATCATGCTCTATCTGAAGGGTTTCTTGGATGAGCTCCTTAGTTTGAGCAAGTAGAAAAATAGGGGAGAGGAGAAAGATACAGGCGATAATCGAAGTTTTCATGCTGCTGGTTTACTGCTAAACAATTGGTAGTTAATGGTTATTAAAATGGAGTTTATGACATCATTCTATCTAAAATACGTGGCTAAAAATAAGGTGTTTTAGTCAAACGCAGAGTTACTGATTAGTATTTAAAGATCTTTCCTAAATATAAATGGATAGGGAAGAATCCGAGGGGTGATCTATATAAACAATTTTGCTTTGCTCAAGTCCGCGTTTTAGCTGGTCATAGACACTTATAACTTTCGGTTCCACGCCTTTTCCGTGTCTTTGGATGTACCTCCCTGATATACGGAGGTAGATAATGGTGTTTTTTAACTCTCTAGCTTTCGCGCTTTTACCTTTAAGCCAGTCCCAGTCGCCCGGGTGAAACACATCAAATATAGCTTCTTCTAGTGCCTCAGTTTCCTTCGCTTTCTCTATGCTCGTCTGATAAATATAAGGCGGAGCATAGCCTAGAGAACGTATTACTTGATTTAGTGAAGCCCACTTATCGGTGTAAAGTGCTTTAATATCCCGAGGAATAGGGAGGCGGCCGGAGTTACGGGAGTTTTTATTTTTCATTGCAAAGGTTGCTAAAGAAGAAAAAAGCCGTCTATTAAAGGACGGCTAGAATTTCATCAGTAAGTTCTAAGTTGTGGAAAACGTGCTGAACGTCATCGTCATCCTCAAAGGCGTCAATCATTTTCAGTAAGCCTTTGGCATCTTCTGCTCCAACCTCTTTGGTTTCGTGAGGGATACGCCTTACCTCTGCGTTTTGTACCTCTATGCCTAATTCTTCGAGTTTCGTGGACATATTTCCAAACTCTGTAAATTCAGAATATATGATAAATAGATCATCCTCTTCTTCAAATGAAGCTGCACCAGCTTCTATAAGCTCTAACTGGAGGTCGTCCATTTCCATTTCTATAGCACTTCTTTCTATTGTAAAAACGCCGTTTCTTTCAAAAAGGAACTCTAAAGAACCATTGGTACCTAATGAACCGCCGTATTTATTAAAGATTGCGCGTATGTTCGCTACCGTTCTATTGGTATTATCGGTAGTACACTCAACAAAAAAAGCAATTCCGTGAGGTCCATAGCCTTCAAAAGAAATGTGGGAGTAGTTTTCTCCATCACCGCCAGTAGCTTTTTTAATTGCTCTGTCAATATTATCTTTTGGAAGGTTAATACCTTTAGCGTTGGCAATAGCATTTCTTAGCGCTGGATTGGATTCCGGATCACCATTGTTGTTATTCTCTTTAATAGCAACGGTAATCTCCTTTAATGCTTTGGTGAATAATTTTCCTCTTTTTTTATCTTGGGCTCCTTTTCTGTGTTTTATATTGGCCCATTTACTGTGTCCTGCCATGAATTAAAGCTTATTTTATTTGCTTCTATTATACATCAAAATTAATGAAAGTAATATGCATTACTTTATGCAAAAATACAAAAATATTATATCCAAAGCGAACGTGATGATTTCTCTTTATTTCTTTTGTTGGTTTGTGTGCTAAGAAATGTGAAAGGGTAAAACTTATATGCCTTGTTTTTTCGGCGAGCGAGAAGGTTTTTGCTAGGACGTAATGGCAATAAATTGGGAGGGGAGATATAGGGCAATAAGTTTTTTTTGAGCGAGCAGAGGTTACAACTATTCACCTGGCTCCTAATGATAAGGGGCTGGTGAATAGCTGTTTGTGGCCTAAAAGAGGATAGCCCAATATATAAACTTTTAAATTGCAGGCTCCTGCTGGCTGAGGCAATGGAAACTTCCTAGCCCCCAGATGATATCCACGGAGTCTATACCTATGACCTTTTTATCGGTAAAGCAAGATTGTAAGATATCAATAGCTTTGCCGTCATTTTTATCGTTGAATACGGGAACTACTACTACCTTGTTTGCTATGTAAAAGTTGGCGTAGGAGGCAGGCAATTGCTCTCCATCGTAAATCACCGGCTTACTCGGCATGGGCAGCTCTATCACTTCTAGTTTTTCGCCCGATGTAAGGCGAAAGCCTTTTAGCAGCTCTAGATTGTTTTTTAAAATCTCGTAATTATCGGTTTGTTTGTGCTCCTCGATGGCCGTAATTACGGTGTTAGCCTTGACAAACCTAGTAATATCGTCTATATGTCCATCGGTGTCATCACCAATGATTCCCTCCTGAAGCCAGAGTACTTGATCTTGGCCGTAATATGCTTTTAAGTAAGCCTCTATTTGCTCTTTATTTAAGTGTGGGTTTCGGTTGGGGTTCAATAGGCAGGATTTTGTTGTCAGTATGGTCCCTTTGCCGTTAAACTCAACGCCTCCGCCTTCCATCACTATTTCGGGATAATATACAGGCAGGTTGAGCGCTTTAGCTATCCTCGTTGGAATGATATCGTCTTGATCATAGGGAGGGTATTTATCGCCCCATGCGTTGTAGCCCCAATCTACGATGGCTTTGGTTTTTGCAGTAGGGTTGATTAGGAATGCAGGCCCGTGATCGCGGCACCAAGCATCATCGGTTGGGAAATGGAAAAACTCAATGTTCTCTAGATCTGTCTGCGCTTTATCGAGCTGCTCTAAAGCAAAGTCGTGCATCTTTTGATCGTTTACATTGATGCGTACTTTTTGCCCTTTAGCAACCTCCTTGATAAATGCACAGTAATGGGGATAGATCGCATCGATCTTCCCTGGCCAAGAGGCTTCCTTATGAGGCCATGAAAGCCACATCGCTTCCTGCTTTTCCCACTCTGCAGGGAAATGAAACCCCTGGTATTTTGGGGTTTCAGCTTCTTTAAAAGGTACTTCTACCATTTATATATTATATAACTAAGTGTTAATCTTCTTCGTCTAAAAACCGTTTTGTTAGCGGGTGATAGGTCTCAATGCGTCTGTCTCTTAAAAAAGGCCAGTGCTTTCTATAAAAGTCCGATTCGGTGAGGTCTAAATCAACCGTTACCACTTCTTCCTTATCGTGGGATGCTTGGTATAGAATACGTCCTTGAGCATTTGTAGCGAAACTACCACCCCAGAACTTCATATGCCCGTCTTGCTCAAAACCTACGCGGTTGACCGATACCACGGGAATTCCATTGGCAACAGCATGGCTTCTTTGAATCAGTTGCCAAGCGCTGTACTGGTCTTCATTGGTTTGCTCGTCTTGATCGGTTGCCCAGCCAATTGCAGTGGGGTAGAATAAGATCTCAGCACCCTTCATAGCAGTAATTCTTGCGGCCTCAGGATACCACTGGTCCCAGCAAATTAGCACGCCGATTTTAGCGAATTTTGTTTGAAACACTTTGTAACCCATGTCGCCAGGCGTGAAGTAAAACTTCTCGTAAAACGAAGGGTCATCGGGAATGTGCATTTTTCTATATTTCCCCAGGTAGCTACCGTCTGCATCCAGCACGGCAGTTGTATTGTGATATAAGCCTTCTGCTCTTTTTTCAAACAAAGAGGCGATGATAACGACTCCAAGTTCACCTGCTAATTTTGATAAGTAGTCGGTACTTGGGCCGGGAATACTCTCGGCTAAGTCAAAATTATCATAGTCCTCTACATCGCAAAAATACAGCGTAGAGAAAATCTCTTGCAAACAGACAATCTGTGCACCTTGGCTTGCAGCCTCTCTGATTTTATCAGCAGCTTTCACCATATTGGTCTCCTTGTCCTGAACGCAAGACATCTGGACCATTCCTACTTTAACTTTACTCATTTTTTATACTCTTATAATAGCGCCACAAAGATATTAATATAGTGGTAATTACATAATGTATTTTAAATACTTTTACACCTCTTAAACTTAATTTCCTGCTGAAGGTTTAATGGAGGTTGGTTGTTTGTTTAAGTTGTTGAACCATAGTAGGTTGTTGTTTTAAAGGGTGTGCCTTTAATGAAGTGTATCCCTCTATTATCGCGCGGGCCTTAAAAAAAAGCGTGTTACACGGTAGGCAGTGTAGCATAGCTATGTTTTAGAACTTCAAATGCTTTACTGTATGACCATTGTTGATGAGCTGCTTTAGAGCATCGATACCAATAGATAGGTGTGTTTTTACGTATGTCTCGGTTACTGTAACATCACTCTCGGAAGTCTTTACACCTTCAGGAATCATCGGCTGATCCGAGATAAGCAATAAAGCGCCCGAAGGAATTTTATTGGCAAAGCCTACACTAAAGATTGTGGCTGTCTCCATGTCTACACAGAATGCACGGATGGCCTTTAAGTATTTTTTGAATTTTTTATCGTGTTCCCATACCCTGCGGTTAGTGGTGTAGACCGTTCCTGTCCAGTAGTCTAGGGAGTAGTCCCTGATTGTTGTTGAGATAGCCTTCTGCAGAGCGAATGCTGGAAGGGCAGGTACTTCGGGCGGGAAGTAATCGTTTGATGTACCCTCACCTCGTATAGCAGCAATGGGTAGGACGAGCTCGCCAATTTTACTTTTCTTACGTATGCCGCCAGTTTTTCCAAGGAATAAAACTCCTTTTGGTTGTATAGCCGCCAGTAGATCCATGATGGTTGCCGCCATGGGGCTTCCCATACCAAAATTTATAATGGTGATTCCTGCAGCTGAGCAGGTTTGCATGGGTTTGTCTTTCCCTTTTATAGGTGCATCATCGTGCATCTCCGAGAAGATGTTCAAGTAATTAGAGAAGTTTGTAAGCAGTATATATTCTCCAAACTCCTCAATTTCAGTGCCCGTATATCTCGGTAGCCAGTTGATGATGATCTCTTCTTTGGTTTTTAGTCCTGGGGTAACCGGGCTATCAGCCATATTTATTTTCTCGTTTGTCATTTATTTTATTCGTATTTATGATTTATGCTTTAAGGTAAGCAACTCTTTTGAAATCTGTATTAAGGTAAGTTAAAGATAATGTTCGTTAGGTAGTACCTTATATCCGTTTTACTACGTAAATATACCTTTTTTTAATAACATGTAAAATATGGGGCAATTATCCTGTTAAAAAGACCTTTCTCCGCTAATCGAGCTGCGCTGATAAACTAAAGTTACAAAAATGGATCAGTATAGATACGAAAGAGCTTCATTTGGTATAAACGAAGTCCTCTTGTAAAATACCAGTGATATTTGGTTTTGTACAGGTGATGTTGGTTCTATACACCAGAGATATGGCGTTTCTTTGCCTAGAAACTAATTAATTATACTATGTATCACCAAGAAAGTGAAGACAGTTATATAGCGCTACTCAGCGGTAAGGAAATAATGGATCCTTATGCTGTTGTAAGAGAGTCGTTTAAGGATTCTTCATCCCCTGTGGCTCTACAGGATGAACTGTATGAATTATTGACGCTTACTATGCGGCCAAACTACTGGATGTCTTATCCATCTCCACTGGTACTCTACAAAAAATATAAGAAAATATTTCGCTTGTTTGAAGCTGGATGGCTGATTCAAATGATCCGCCCGGAATTTGATTTAAGTAAGAAGCTATCCATACCCTTTAAGGAAATTGAGGTTGATCAAATTAAATCGCAGGGGTTTCAAGCTAGCTCAGATCCTTTAACAAACGAATACCAATCACTTGTTAAGTTTTATAGCTCGTATTCTATTTCCCTTTTAGGAAGGGATATTACCTCCTTGCTATACGATGGATTAATGCCAAGCGTGACTAACTGCATTTACGAAGTGGATGGGTATTTCGTGGAAAAAGTGCAAGCAATGTGTGAGCTAATTCGGGTATTGCATACCATTGGGCGCTTTGAACAAAACATCGTGTTGTCTCCGCGAGATATTGATGTATTAACTAGAGAAAAAGCGAAGTTTTTTGCTAGAAATAACCTGAGTGATTACGAACATGGCAATAATGATATTTTTAAGGCTTCCGATAAGGAAGAATTGACAAGGGCCTTGGCTATCATAAGGGAAATTTTGAGCACAGAAAACTTCTGGAAGCTCCACGGTAATCCAGCTGATATTCTGTATTATTTCATTGAGTATTTTTATGTTATAGATTACTTCTGGTGCCATTATCAATATATAGTTAAGGCTGGAAGAGACATTTCTACCAAATGGAAATACCCTAAGCGTGTAAGGCGGGAACTGCATAGCCAAGGACACGAGTGGATCGATAGGCCGTGGGAGTTTCTCCATGATGAGTTTAATAAGAAGTCGATCCATAGATGGTCACATAGGACTGAGCGACTATTAATGGATGTGTTGAGTAATCGAAACTTCGGAACCGCCGATGAGCACAGTGAGGTGTTAAGTTTCCTAGATAGGCTGCTCTTGCTAGCTGATCTACTTGATTATGAACCAAATGAATGTTAAATATGGAAGAATTACAAGAAAAAGTGATGTTGGAAGATATAATTTCTAAAATCACCTCCAAGTACGACGTTGAACAGATATATTTGAATGCCTACTATAAAAAGTGGGAGGATTATGAGCTAATAGTCTTAGTATTCGATAAATACATGGAGAATTTAGGCGATGTAGTTCCCAAGATTGTTAACTCCATAAAAGAAAATCCGCTTTTTCGAGTGAGCTGTTATTTGGCTTCTGAAGCTAAGGATAAAATTATCGAGGGTAATTTATTTTTGTTTGTGTCTTGTCAGCGCGAAAAACTCGTTTATGAAAAAGAGAACTCGGAGTTTAAACTGCTAACAGACGAGGTTGATTTCAATAAATGTAAGGAGCTTACCATCGATTTGAAGAATTTCCAGAGAGAAAAAGTCGAAGAGTTCAAAGAAGGCTATTATCATTTTAAAGAAAAAGAACAATATTCACTCGCTTCGTTCATGTTGCATCAGGCTATGGAGCTTACTTACCGTCATCTTGAGGTTTTGCTCGTTGGAAAAGAAAAAAACACCCATTCAGTTCAGACCCATCATAAGTACATGAAGAAAATCAGCTCGATGTATCATGGGGTGTTTGAAGAAGAGGGATACGAAGACTTTATGTTACTTCTTGCTTTGGAAGATATATATGGAGCATCCCGGTATGAAGATAATTTTAAGGTCGATCCAAAGGTGTTGGATAAGCTAGAGGTAAAGATGGAAAGCCTACATGTGCATGCAGATCAAATTTTCCAGAAGATGCTGATTAAAATCGAAAAGCAATATATAAGGCACCTTCACTCCGTCGAGGGGACTGATTATGTGCCTGTAAAAATAGCAAACAAAAAAATTGACGATCACCTTGGCTTAAGGAATGTAATCCAGGAGCTCGTTGAAGAATTTAAAGAGCCTGTTGCCATTTATATGTTTGGACATCGTGTTCGCTCATTTTCAAACGATAGCATTAATAAGTTGGGCGTCACTGAAGTTTGGAATCACCATTTCGATTTACTGGTTATAAGTAAGAAAGATGTAAGGGCTAGAATACGTAAGCTGCAGGCATTAATAAATGAGCGCTTAGGGACCTCTGTGTTCATGATATCCTATACCAAAGCACAGGTTCAAAAGGAACTTGATAAAAACAGTCC
>DXEZ01000143.1 GCA_019114715.1 Candidatus Sphingobacterium stercoripullorum
TACAAACTTAGAAGTTGGTTCTCGTGCAAAAGCACCTAGAAACAAACAGCATATTAAAAACTTAGAAATCCTAGCTTCTTTAGAAAAGTAAGGATTCATTTACGCTATTGCAAAGCTTTAAGACTTTCAACAAGCCTTAAAGCTTTTTTTTATGCTTTTCCTTTAAAGGACACGAACTTTTAGTATCTCCTGGACGAGACGCTCTATTTCTAATTCTGAACTAACAGGAACGCTTTCATTCATAGCACTGAATGCAGGGTTATGAAAAGTCATGTTACTATCTTGCAGTTTCTTTGCGGAAGCATGAATGGATTTGGCACCCGTGTACTCTAAAAGTTCGCGGATGTTTTCAGAGTTCACACCAGCACCGGGCATGATCTCTATCCTATCACCGGCCTGCTGAACCATAGTGCGCAGGAGCTCCTTTCCTAGCCATGCATTTTCCTGCTGACCGGAAGTCAAAATACGATCACAGCCCAATTCAATGATTGTCTCTAATGCCTCTAAAGGATTATTAGCCCTGTCAAATGCGCGATGAAAAACCACTTGCATGGGACTAGCCAGCTCTATCCACCGACGCATGAGCAATGTATTTATCCGACCATCTGGGTTCAACGCCCCTAGCACCACTCCACTGCAGCCTAGCTCCCTACACATTACTATATCTTCCTCAATAACCCGGATCTCCGATTCACTGTAGACAAAGTCTCCAGATCGCGGGCGCACCAGCACATGCACACCTAAAGAGGTTTCCTTTAAGACACTTTTAATTAACCCGTAAGAGGGCGTAGTACCTCCTAACTCTAAGTCTTGACACAGCTCAACCCTGCTGGCCTCTGCTTTATTAGCAATCAGAGCTGATTCCAAGCTACTTGCGCATATTTCTAGATGAATTGATTGTATTTCTCTTTCGTTTCTCATAACTTTACCCAAATTAAAATAAATTCCTTAATTTCAAGGAGAAAATGAAGGAAAAGAACACTCGCAACCGTAGTTTAGGGAAAATAATCGCTTTTTTGATTATAGGGATACAATCTGTAACCTATGCACAGGAGAAATTTACTTTCCACCTGCCCGATGACGCCTGCACATATATTGGAAGTTATAACCCTAAGCAAGTTAGCGAGGAACAGCTAAAAAACACTCTAGAGATGATTTCTTCCGATTTCATCATCTCATTTAGACCGTTGGACGGAAAAAACATAGATAAAAAAGTGCAACGGCTAGACTCCATCTATGCCCAGCTAAGAGATAAGCTCGATGGGTACGATATTGTAAAACATGGCGGGTTCTCCAAAATTAAGGACATCCTCAAACTGAGTTTAAACCAGCAGCACTATTATTTAAAAGCTTACCTAAAATCCTGGGAAGATCCCCAGATTTTATTGAAGGTCTCCAAAGATGAGTACTGTAAAAAGTTAGCTAGAGCATTGCACGAAAAAGGAGATCTATTGTATGATAGCTATAAAGAAATCATCCTCGAGCAAATGAAAGAAAATGCTGACCCTGATTTCTTATGGAGAAGCTACATGAAAAACATGGAATCGAAAAACAAGCAATCTATAGCCTACAACTATGTACTGCAATACGGATGGTGGAATGCAGTAAACAACCACATCACCTACTTAAACTACGATGAAGACCTAACTCAGCAGTATTTCTCAATTTTTCAAAAGATAGAGTCTTTTGACTGTGAAGAGGGAGCAATTTAAAAAGACTCACCACTCCTTAATCACTACACCCAAGGAGAAAACATCAACACCGACAAGTAAAAAAAAACATTAAAAACTCCCATTAACTATATTTTTTATACATTAGACTCAGGGAGCAAATGACATGGAAAAAAAAGACATTCAAAATCTTGGCGATATCAAACTTTTAGTGGACGAGTTCTACGGCAAGGTACGCAAGGACGATGTAATTGGCGTGGTATTCGAAAGGCATATTCAAGACCGCTGGCCAGAACATTTAGAGAAAATGTATGCTTTTTGGCAAACTCTTTTATTGGAGGAGAAGACCTACAACGGTAAACCTTTCCCACCACATGCTCTTCTACCCATCTCTGAGGTTCACTTCAATAGGTGGCTAGATTTATTCCAAGAAACTACCGAGAAACTCTTTAAAGGAGAAAAAGCGGATGAGGCCGTTTGGAGGGCTAGGAAAATGGCCGCTTTATTTCAACATAAGTTGGAGTATATCCGAAATAATCCAGATAAACCCCTACTTATGTGATTTTTTATTTTAGATTGTCGTAATCTTTATCCAACAAATACAATAATGAGGCAATGCTCGCTACCCCAGACTGCAATTCCCTTTTATCGACCGCTTCAAAAACATCTTTTTTAGAATGGTGTAATCCAAAGTAACGGTGTGGATCGGGCTTGAAGTTGAACATAATGGCTTCTGGAAAATGCTTGCCCCAAACTCCAGAATCAACACCAGGGCTACCTTTTTTAAAGTAATGCACCAGGTAAGGTTCAAATAAAGGCTGCCATTTGGCCTGAATAAAAGCCAACTGGTTGGCATTAGAGTGTATATTAAATCCGCGAGGAGCAAACCCTCCTGCATCGCTTTCAATTGCAGCAATTAAGTTTTCACCTTTTTCAAGGGCACGTTCACCATATTCTAATGAGCCGCTAACACCATTCTCCTCATTCATATAATAAATGATTCTTATCGTGTTTTTAGGAGTGTACCCCAACTCTTTCAATGTCGCTATAGCATCTAATATCCCCATAGTACCTGTTCCATTGTCGTGAGCTCCCTCACCAACGTCCCATGAATCAATATGCGCACCTATTGTAATAATACGCTCGGGATGCTCCCCGCCTGTCCACTCGGCAATCAAGTTATTCGTCTCGACCTCGCCTTTCCAGGCAGAATTTTGCTTCATAAACACCTTAAGGTTTGGATTTTCTTTCAGTGCGTCGCTCAAACGGTTTGCGCTCAGTGCGGATATAGCCATCGCTGGAATGCTATCCACTTCTTCGCTGTAGCGTGTTCCCCCCGTATGGGCATAATCATCCACCGAGGAACTCAAGGATCTAAAAAGGTAACCAACAGCTCCTTTTTCTGCGGCTCTAACCGGCCCGTGAAACCTCTGAGATGAGTTTTTGCCGTATGCCTGGCCAGACTCAATTAAAGTTTCATCCCAAGGCTTATTGACAAAAACGATCTTCCCTTCTACCGCATTACCATATTCTTCTAACTCATCTAAAAGATCCACCTCAATGACTTCCGCTTCCAGTCCTTCTGCAGACGTGGCGACAGATCCCCCTAAGGCTAGCACGGAAAGGGGCGTGTCACTGCCATCTACCATATAAGCTATCTCGGGTTCCCCTCGGTCCCAATACCTCAAAGACACAGGCTGCAAATACACAGAATCAAAACCCACCTCCTCCATCAGGCCTTTTGACCAGTTAACGGCTTCCTCCACTTTGGGAGACCCCGCAATACGGGCACCGATCTCTTGGGTCAGGTACTCAAGGTTATCATAAGCTTTCCCTTTAGTTAAAGCATGCTCATAAATCCGGGAAATCATCAGTGAA
>DXEZ01000144.1 GCA_019114715.1 Candidatus Sphingobacterium stercoripullorum
CTTGAGATCATCAAGTATCTACCGTACTGGAAGTAAAGAACATCCGAAAACGTGTTGTAGCTTGGAAGTGCATTTTCCCTAAAAAACTGATCGGTTGGTTCATTAGGAAGCTCATCGCCTAATTGCAAGCTCACCCTATTGAAATATTTTTGGTAATCTTTAATGTGCTGTTCCTGGATTTTTGAAAAAGGCTTATTGGGCGTGAAAGCAGCTTGCTTTTTCCAATTACCCCGGTTAAGGTACCCCTCATTTTTAGGAGAGAAATTAGTTCCTGCAGTTATAAATAGCGTAACCTCGTCGGCATCCTCTACTAAGATATGATCTCCCTGCTTGATCATTTTCCCATTCTTTGGTTTTATGGAAACCCTTGCGGCGTAAGAAAGCAATTCAAACTCCCCTTCCATTAAAATCCCCTTATCGTCATACACCAGTTTTTCACTATCATTATGCGCACCTTGAAGGGAAAGCTTAAAGCTGATCTCCCCCGGTTTATCAGCCGTTAGGTTTACAGCAATAGCATTTTCTGGAAACGAAGATAAATAAGTCCTCTGGTAACTCACGCCTCCTTGCTTGTATTGCACGCGGACAACAGCCTCCTCGAGATCAAGCTCCCGGCGGTAATTTTCAACCTCACCATTGTTAGAAAGGAACTCTAAAAACAAATCTCCAAAATTCTGGTATGCACCCCGTTCGGTCGTGCTCCCTGTCCATAGCGTCTTCTCATTAAATTGTATTCTTTCCTTTTCAACCCCTCCAAAAATCATTGCACCTAATCGGCCATTACCGATTGGTAATGCTGAAGTCATCCAGTCCTCTGCGGGACTGTTATACCATAGGGCGAGTTTATTCTTTGGACCTTCATAGTCGCTAACAGCCTCCTTGAACAAGGGAGCTCCCCCTGAAACTTCAGTAACGGCGTGTACACTAAGGCCTATTAAAAGAAATAAACCTATAAAATTAATTTTCTTAATCATTATATATTTACATTAACTTCAACTGTAACTGGAATATATTTACACTTGCTACGTGTACCCTTGAAAGGGTTATATCCAAAAGTTTTTCATTTTCAAGTAGAAAGATTCAACTGACCCACTTATCACTTTATCTTCTGATGGTTTCCTACTTTTCTAGCACTAGGCAGCCAAAAAATTCAGGGGTATGAAAATTAGGCTTCTCCGTTTTTATCGGCCTCCAGGAAAGGAAGTGTGGTGTTGGCAATTTATCTCCACATTTATAAAAGTTTGCACGCAAGGACTCTTGCTCTAAAATGCGTTCATCTTCATGCCTAAAGAAAGCTGTAAAAGGAATGATAACCGACAGTTCCCATTGGTTCTCTCCCTCTTTAAGCTTGAAAGGTTCATTGCCCAATGAGCTCCACCTTTTAATTTGTTTCAATACCGCTTCGGGCGCAGGAATTCTATCTCCCTTTGCTCCTCCGTAAAGGAGCAGCCTACCAGTGCAATTAAACTCGAAGTTGTAATAAAAGTCTTGCTCGAATGGAGCTATAAAGAACTCCACGCAGGCGTCCTCCCAAATTCTACCGTTGTCTGAATCTTCCACCGCACGCAACTCCCTTTCCTTTACGCTATAGTGCAACAAAAAAGCTTCATCCGTATAAGCCATTTTAAAAGTAACATCGGGCTTAAAGGGATACTGGTCTACCCAGTTCACCCGATCAATATATTGAACTTCCACACCCTCACTTTCTAGCAAGGCCTTTACATCTTCTGCCCGGCTAGGCGTATAATTTAGTTTTTTAAGTTGCATAGACAATCAGTTACTACATGGATTTATAAACCTCAACTTTAAGCTCAAAGGCACCAGCACAAACTAAACAAGTAGCTTGCCCTCAGTAATTAAAGCAGACGTTTCCTTAATTTAATATTTCATTATGCTTAGTATTGTAAAAATAACAACATTGTTAGATATTCATAGCTCAAGCAGACCTAATTTCCGATTATACCCCAGCAATGTATCAATCAATCGAATGCGTAGAGATTTATTGATGTATAGAACTCCCTTTTATTGAAAACCAAGAGTTTTTCTAATTGGAGAACCAAAACCACAATATTCCTCACCTCTACCCTTAGGAAACATTCTTATTGCTTAAATCTCTTCAATATATCCTGACAATTACTTAATTTACAGCTATGGTATTTGTTAGGTGATATTTCAAGTAAATAAGGAATCAACATGGAAGTACTGTGGATTAGAAATTTTAAAAAATCCAAACTTGTAAAAAATGGAAAATTCAATTCTTCTTTAGCCAAGGAGCTATTCAACGGTCCCAATCAACCGTCCAACTTCCCATTTAAACGAGGATTCAGTGACTTTTATATCAAATACAAGCCCGATAAAGCCGAAGAGCACATCAAGGAATTAATTAAGTACCTACGCTTTATAGGGATACGGGTGGAAAAGCAAAACATTGAAAGCGCCATTCGTAGGAAGGAGGTCACTTACGAGCAACTCTTAGATAAGGCCTTCTATATCTTCAAGCACTTATCTCTTTACGATCACACCCACGATTTAGAGAATCCTTTCAAGGACTTTATGGGTGATTTGGAGCCTTTTATTGTCATCGAGCAAGGCTACCCCTTAGAAACTGCCCAACTCAAGCTTTTTGAACAAGATGACCTCAGCGAGTTTTATAGCCAACATTTCCAGATTCCTGAGCAAGTAGAAAAAGACCCTACTTTTCAGTTTCTTTTTGACACGGTTGAAAATAAAAACAAAAGCCTATTCATTACAGGGAAGGCGGGAACGGGTAAGTCTACATTCATTCACTACTTTACAAAAAACACGAAAAAGAATGTGATTCTCCTGGCCTCCACTGGGATAGCGGCAATCAATATAGGCGGGCAAACGATACATTCTTTTTTTGGCTTCCCTTTAAAACCACTTTTACCCGAGGACGAAGAGATTGTCAAGTTTGGGAAAACCCACTCGAAAAGGAAAATCATACAAAAAACGAATGTCATTATCATCGATGAGGTATCCATGTTAAGGGCAGATATCTTAGAGGGGATAGATTATTCCCTAAGGATAAACGGCGGAAACCCACACCTACCTTTTGGTGGTATACAAATTATATTAGTAGGAGATATTTTCCAGCTCCCTCCTATATACAACACCAGAAATCAGGTGGAAAAAGAGCTCTTTAAAAATTTTTACAACAGTCAGTTTTTCTTTGATAGCCCAGCTTTCAATAGCCTCTCACCGATCATGATAGAGCTCAATAAAATTCACAGGCAAAGTGACCCTGTGTTTATACAACTACTAAACAAAGTGAGAGACTGCACAGCCACCCAGCGAGAAATAGACTCTTTAAACACGCGGTATAAGGACGCTAATGCGAGTCTAGAGGAGGAAGATCAAGATTTCTTCATAACGCTAAGCACCACAAATAAAATTGCACAAACAAAAAACCATAAGGAGCTGAATACACTGCAGTATAAAAGCCACTTTTTCAAAGCAAAGATAGAAGGAGAGTTTCCGAATGAACTGTTCCCTACAGACCTGCACCTAGAGCTTAAAAGAAATGCCCAGGTTATGGTCTTAAGGAATGATGTGGAAAAGCACAATCGCCGCTGGGTGAACGGCACGATAGCGAAAATTGAATTCATAAATAATGAGTCCATAGAAATCCGGTTAAATGACGGCAAAACTTATAAAGTAGAAAAAGAGATCTGGGAAAACCGCGTATTTAAATGGGATAAGGAGAAGTCTAAAATAGTCTCTAAAATCATAGGTACTTTTAAGCAATTCCCCCTGAAGTTAGCCTGGGCCATAACCATACATAAAAGCCAGGGGCTGACGTTCAACAATACCATCATAGATCTAGGGTATTCAACATTTACCAGCGGGCAACTTTATACTGCTCTTAGCAGATGTAGAACTATTGAGGGAATGATTTTTAAAAGGCCCATATTTATGAGTGATATGATTATCAACAACCACATCATGAACTTTTATAACAACCGCTTAATCCCTCAAAAAATGGATATCTAGAGCTCTAAAATTTGTGCAGTCACCAAGCTCTTAAAAGCTTCATTAAGCATTTAAAAACTTTAATCTTCAACTTTTATTATGGAAGAAAACACCGTATTTAATAGACTACTACAAGGAGAAAGCATCCCTCCAACAGATCTCGATGCCCACTTATTAATGGAAGAGTCTTATAAAACAAAGGCCCTTCTTAATCAGTTAAATCAATCGAATGACCCCCAGGAAATCAGAGTGATCTTAGGAGAAATTACCGGACAGCAAATAGATAAGACCACTAATGTCTTTACACCTCTATACATCAACTACGGGAGAAACACTAAAATTGGGAAAAGGGTATTTATCAATTTTGATTGTGTGTTTTTAGATCTAGGAGGAATTACTATAGAAAACAATGTCCTAATAGCTCCTAAGGTTAGTTTACTGTCCGAGGGACATCCTACTAACCCGAAAGATAGAGGTAAGCTTGTAGCAAAGCCCATTCATATTAGGCGAAATGTTTGGATTGGTGCTGGTGCCACTATTTTACCTGGGGTCACCATCGGTGAGAACTCGATAGTTGCTGCGGGTGCTGTGGTGTCAAAGAATGTTCCAGCAAACACCATTGTTGGCGGCATACCTGCCAAAGAAATTGGAAAAGTATAGCCCAGTAATTTGTAAGATCTTGCGCTAAGATTTCAATATTTAAGAAAGTTAAAACTTATATACCATGTGTTACCACGCATCGACACCGAAAAAGACAGATTTAAAGAAACAGTTCCCCAAAAAGCAGGTGTTCTATGAATCCGATAAAATCTATCATGTCTCCGGCTTCACAAGACCGTTTTTACCTGTAACACTCAACAGCAACCAAGAGAGCATCATTACTGCACGCTGGAAGCTCATTCCCTTTTGGGTCAAAAATGAAGCAGATGCGGCTAAATATGCAAACACTTTAAATGCAGAGGGTGAATCTATATTTACGAAAGCAAGCTACAGGCCTTACATCGGCAAACAAAGGGGGTTACTTTATGTTGATGGCTTCTTTGAGCCTCACCAGGTTAAAGGTGTTAAAGAATCGCAGAACTACTACATCTACAAGCCCAACCATAAAATATTCACCCTTGGCATGGTCTATTCTATCTTCGCCGACCAAGATACTGGTGAAACTTACCCTACTTTTTCAATTATCACGACTAAAGCGAACAGTTTGCTTGAGGAGATACATAACGTTAAAAAGCGTATGCCTCTTATTATTCCAGAAAACAAACGAGAGGATTGGCTGTCAGCAAATACAGAATCTCAAATTAAAGAGCTTATCAATCCTTATCAGGGGACTTTAGATGCTCACCAGGTTTACCGGGTGACGGGTGCACGAAGCGAAAACACCAATAGGCCCGACATTATTAAGCCCATATAATTTAAAGCTTAGTTGGTTAAAATTTAAACGTCACTTTTTGATAGTGTTCTAAAACAAGCTTAAAACGTAGGATTAACATCCTAGATTTAATTCCACAAAAAAACGGAGTAAATTAACTTACCCCGTCTTAAATTACATTCAAGTAATAATTATAGAAATGATTAACTATTCTGCGATTCTAACATTAACCGC
>DXEZ01000145.1 GCA_019114715.1 Candidatus Sphingobacterium stercoripullorum
TCTCTTATAACTATTTATTGTCACCATATTAGATTAAAGACCTTACCAAGAAGGAATACACAAAACTAACAAAGCTTATAAAAATGAATAAACCTCTTTGGTCACCAAGTAAAACATATTTTGAATCTTCAGAGCTTTACAAATACTTAGAATACCTTAAAAAACACGATAATCTTCATTTCGAAGATTATAGGGGGTTACATGAATGGTCAATTCTTAATTTAGAGCGCTTTTGGCTGTCTCTACTGAGCTATATGAAGATAGACTATCAAGGGGAGGTTGATCCAGTTTTAACACCACCAAAGACCTCTAAAACATTTATAGGAGCCCAATGGTTTCCAAATCTTAAGCTAAGCTTCGCTGAACAAATTTTTAAAGGAAAAAAGAATGAAGATATAGCTGTCAAATATATTTGTGAAAATAAAGATTGGCAGGAAATTACTTGGTCTAATTTAAAAACTAAAGTAAGTCGAATAGAACAATACTTAGTTGATAAAGGAGTTCATAAAGGTGACCGTGTAGCTGGTGTATTGAGTAACACACCTGAAACATTAGCTATATTTCTAGCTGCAAATTCACTAGGAGCAATTTGGTCCTGTTGTTCAACTGATTTTGGAATAAAGAGTGTGGCAGATCGCTTGGAAATAATCGGCCCAAAAATTTTATTTATTGAAGAAGAGTATACCTATAATGAAAAGGTTATATCTTTAAAAGAATACCCTGAAAAGTTACGTGAGGCCATAAAAGAAGTAAGTAATGTTACTGTAGTCAATGCTAAATTTTGGGAAGAAGTAACTTCAAAATATGAATATCAACCTTTAAGACTACTAAAAGTACCATTCAATCATCCCATTTGGATATTATACTCTTCGGGTACTACAGGTAAGCCAAAAGCAATAACACATAGTACTGGAGGAAACTTAATGGAGCTCTATAAAGCCCTATCCTTGCATCAAGATGTACAAGCAGGTGAAAACTTCCTGTGGTATAGTACTACAGGATGGATGATGTGGAACTATTCTATTGGTTCTCTTTTATGTGGTGCAACCCTATGTATTTACAACGGATCGATAGCACATAAAAATCATACGAGTTTCTGGAATTTTTTAAAGAGAGCAGAAGTACAACATTTGGGAGCTGGCGCAGCTTATTTTTCTTCCATCCACCATTTGGAAATCGAAAACTATAAACCTAAAGTAATAGGTTCTACAGGATCCGTTCTTCCGAATGAAACTTATGAAAATTTAAACAATAAGTTTCCTAACGCGCACATCATATCATTAAGTGGTGGAACAGATGTGTGTAGCGCATTCTTAACGGGTTCTCCAATGCTTCCAGTGTATAAAGGCTATTTGCAATGTGCCGCATTGGGTGCAGATATTAAAGCTTACAATGAAAAAGCAGAGGCGGTAGAAAACACATTGGGGGAATTAGTGATTACAAAACCACTTCCTTCTATGCCTTTATATTTCTGGAATGATCAAGAAAATAAAAGATATAAAGAAAGTTATTATGAAAAATTTAGTGGTGTATGGTGTCATGGCGATTGGATTAAGTCGAATCATAAAGGGTATAAGATCTACGGAAGGAGCGACGCAACTCTTAATAAATTTGGAGTAAGAATAGGTACTGCTGAGTTTTATGATATTGTAAAAAAACTACCTTTTATTAAAGATGCACTAGTTATTTCAATAACTAAAAAAGACAAAATTATTCTTTTTATAGAAACTTTAAATGATCTCGGCTTGGACTGTAAGGCGATTACTCAGATAAAAGAAATTTTGCGCAAAGATGGAAGCCCTAGACATATCCCTGATTTTATCTTCCAAGTGAATAGTATTCCATATACTAAAAATGGAAAGAAACTAGAGGTACCCATAAAACGCATATTCTCGGGGATGGCCGTATCGGATGTCATATCAAAAGAGGTGCTGAAAGACCCAAATAGTCTAAATGAATTTATTGAAATATACAACAATAAATTCTCCATAAACTCATAAAATTAAGGAATAACAATAGACTCTGTGTTTCTAACCTATTGAGCGCACCTTACCCAATTGGCTTAAGGTACTCCTGTTTATGGTTCATTCGACTGTCTTAAAGTAACGCTACATTCCCTATTTCATAAAAAAGGAGGATCCACGCTATACATTATCCGCGTATATTAGCAAAGGAACGGTAGTAAGCTCTTAGCAGAAAAACAGGTACATTAGTTATGGTTTAAAAGTCAATGGCCTGCAATAGACTCTTTAATTAACACCAATATACCAAAGAAGACACCAACATCATACCTGCAGATTACCCTGGGCATAAACAACCGACCATCCTTATACTAGCGATATATAACTTATACATAACAAAAACAAGTTACTCACATCCATTTCGGTTTTGTATATTTGAATAAATATAAAAAAAGTATGTTTCCAGATATAGATTTTTCAAAAACAAACAGCTTTAAACAGCTACAAGAACACTTTCAAAAAGTTTCAACCTTAGAAATGAAAGATTTGTTCAAAAATGATTCCAATCGTTTTAATAGTTTTTCTATAAAGTTTAATGATATACTATTTGATTATTCTAAAAATAGAATAACTAAAGAAACAATTGACTTACTCATATCTTTAGCGAGAGAATGTAAGCTTGAGGAAGCTATTGAAGCTATGTTTTTGGGAGAGAATATAAATAAAACAGAAAATAGAGCTGTTCTTCATACTGCTTTAAGAGATTCAACTAGCGAGGCAATACATGTATCTGAAGAAAATATATTACCAAAAATAAAACAAGTACAACAAAAAATGAAAACCTTCTCTGAGAAGGTTCTAGACGGTACTTGGAAGGGCTTTACAAATAAACCAATTACAGATATAGTCAATATTGGCATAGGCGGGTCAGACTTAGGTCCCGTAATGGTAACTGAAGCCCTGAAATCGTACAAAACACACTTAAACTTACACTTTGTTTCCAATGTCGATGGCAGCCATATTGCTGAAACATTAAAAAGTATAAACCCAGAGACTACGCTATTTTTAATAGCCTCTAAAACTTTTACTACCCAAGAAACGATGGCCAATGCAAATACGGCTAAGTCGTGGTTATTAGACTATGGAGCATCCAATAAAGATGTAGCAAAACATTTTGTTGCTATTAGTACAAATGAAAAAGGCGTAGAAAGCTTCGGAATTGATCCCAATAATATGTTTGAATTTTGGGATTGGGTTGGAGGAAGGTATTCCTTATGGTCTGCTATAGGACTTTCTATCGTACTAGGTATAGGTTACGAAAATTTTCAATCTTTATTAAACGGTGCCCATTTAAGTGACGTTCATTTTAAAACTACTCCTTTTGAATCAAACATACCTGTTTTAATGGGGCTGTTAGGGATCTGGTATAATAACTTCTTCCAATTTGAAACCCAAGCCATATTACCCTACGATCAGTACCTACATCGTTTTGCCGCTTATTTCCAACAAGGGGATATGGAAAGCAATGGGAAATACGTAGATAGAAAAGGAAATGTAATTGATTACCAAACGGGTCCAATTATTTGGGGCGAACCAGGTACCAATGGGCAACACGCTTTTTACCAACTTATACACCAAGGTACTAAAATAATACCTTGTGATTTTATCGCGCCATCAAGGACGCATAACCCAATTTCTAATCACCATCTACTGTTACTTTCTAACTTTTTCGCACAAACTGAAGCTTTAATGAATGGTAAAACTGAAGAGGAAGTAATTAAAGAGTTAGAAAAAGATAATAAAAGTGAAGAGGAAATAGCGTTTTTAAAACCGTTTAAAGTTTTTCAAGGAAACAGACCTACTAACTCTTTCTTGTTAAAAGAAATTACGCCCGAGTCATTAGGTAGTCTTATCGCTTTATATGAACATAAAATATTTGTTCAAGGTGTGATTTGGAATATCTTTAGTTTCGATCAATGGGGCGTTGAATTGGGGAAACAATTGGCAAACCAAATTCTTCCTGAGCTTTATAACGACGATAAGATCGAGAATCACGACAGCTCGACAAATGGTTTAATTAATCAATTTAAAAGCTGGAAATAGCATTATTAAAGGCTTGTATAAGTCAAATAATACAAGCCTTTATTTGTTTTTATTTGTTAAAATGATTCCATCCTTGTGCTGTTATTGCATGTTGGATTCCTGATTTGGATATCATAGCAGCACCCTCATTTTTATCAACTATGTGCCCAATTACGGAAATATCCAAATCATTTTTCACCTTATCGTAGTCCTTTTGATTTATGGTGAAGAGAATTTCATAATCCTCACCACCACTCAGTGCACAAACAGTGGGATCTAATGAAAAATCTACTGCTGTATGATAGGTCATAGGGTCTATTGGAATTTTATCTTCATATATTCTGCAACCAACTTCAGAAGCTTTACAAATATGCAATAGTTCCGAAGCCAAACCATCGGATATGTCAATCATAGAAGTGGGCTTAACCTCAAGAGAATCAAGTAACACAACAATATCTTTGCGAGCTTCAGGCTTCAATTGCCTTTCTAAAATATAATCTTTCCCTTCTAAATCCGGTTGAATTTCAGGATTCTCTAAGAAAATTTGTTTTTCGCGCTCTAATAATTGGAGTCCAACGTAAGCGCCACCTAAATCTCCACTTACACAAATTAAGTCCCCTGATTTTGCTCCTGATCGATAAACCACCTTGTTTTTATCCACATGGCCTATTGCTGTAATAGAAATAACGAGGCCTTGTAAAGATGAAGTTGTATCCCCCCCTACTAAATCAACTTGAAAGTTATCACAAGCTAATAAAATCCCCTGGTATATCTCTTCAACGGCCTCAATTGGAAACTTAGAAGAAATACCTATAGATACCGTGATCTGGCTTGCAATTCCATTCATTGCATAAATATCACTTAAATTAACTTGTACAGCTTTATAGCCTAAATGCTTCAGAGGTACGTATCTTAGATCAAAATGTATATTTTCCAACAACAAGTCGGTAGAAACCAACACTTGTTTATTAGTAAAATCTAAAACTGCTGCGTCGTCTCCTACTCCTTTTACAGTAGATTTTTGAACAATTTTAATTTGTTTAGTCAAATGTTCAATGAGACCAAATTCACCTAATTGTTCTATATGTGTTTTATCTTTATTTTCAAACATATAGATTTATTTTAAAGACCGTATTTAGCAGAAATTTCCAACATACGCTCGATTGGTTTCCTAGCTTGCCTAATCAATTCTTCATCCAATGATACTTCTGGCAAATCATAGTACATGCAATTATATAGCTTTTCAAGCGTATTAAGCTTCATGTAAGGACAATCGTTACAAGAACAAGCGTTATCTGGTGGAGCTGGAATAAAACGCTTTGAAGGACTTGCTTTCTCCATCTGGTATAAAATACCTGATTCAGTTGCTACAATGTAAGTATCAGCTTCATCTTCGATAGTATATTTCAACAATCCAGAAGTAGAACCAATATAATCCGCTTGATTAAGGATGTGTTCTTCACATTCTGGGTGTGCTATAAATTTTGCATTAGGATATTCTTCTCTAAGCTTAGTTATCCTTTCCCTTGAAAATATTTCATGAACCATGCAAGCACCATTCCATAAAACCATATCCTTTCCGGTCTGTTTAATAATATACTTACCAAGATTTTTATCAGGACCAAAAATTATCTTTTGGTCTTTCGGTAAGCTATTTACTATCTGTACAGCATTGGTAGATGTACAAACTATATCAGAAAGTGCTTTTAATTCCGCAGTACAATTCACATAAGTTATGACTAAGTGATCCGGATACTTTTCTTTAAATTTCGCAAATAAATGAGGCGGGCAACTATCAGATAAGGAACATCCTGCTTTTAAATCTGGCAGTAATACCTTTTTTTCTGGAGATAATATTTTTGCTGTTTCTGCCATGAAATGTACTCCAGCAAAAACGATCACATCGGCATCAGTTTTCGCCGCCTGTTGAGATAAGCCTAAGCTGTCTCCAATATAATCAGCTACATCTTGAATGTTACTTTCCTGATAATAATGAGCCAATATTACAGCATTTTTTTCCTTTTTCAAGCGTTTTATTTCTTCCGTAATATCGACCGTAGGATCAATTACTTGATCTATATATCCTTTTACCTGCAGATCTTTTTCAAATACAGCATTCATTTGTTAAGACTTCTTGTATGAATTATTTTTTGTTCGTGACAAAAATACACAAAGAAATTGACTTGCTTCTTTTTTGGATTTTATCACCCTTCCTTTGTTAAAATCAATAATACAAAAGTACATAAAGCTTTTGATTTGCTTTCCACATTTCCCTCTTCCCCAATAAATAATAATATAATTTATTAAAAGAATCTTATTGTTTATTAAGATGTGAATAAGTGGAATAAATTGTATGAGATTTATTTTGATTTAAAGTTATTAAGAGTTTATCCACATTAATTTATCACCCCTGGGGTCTATTTCAATGATTTGAGTTTCTTATCTATTTTTATTTTTCATCTTTGTGGAATGAATTGCTGTTAGATTTATGTGGATATCCTAGGTGATTGCTGGGATTAGATTGTGTACAATTCTCTGTTTTACGTAAAATGTATGTAAAAATGTTTTTCTAAAAACTTATACACCTTTTATTAACAATAATTGTGAAGTACTTCACAAAATTTAAATTACGCATCTTCACCTAGTAGCTTTTTACTGACTTTCTTATTTTAATGAGCTATGCGGTAGTTTTAACTTGGATGAGTGAGTAGATAACTGCAGCAATAGATAGTCCACTAATGCCAAGCTTGTTATACTATCTTTTCCGTCCCTGATTTACGATATGTTGCCTTTATGGTAGATAATTTGATTTGCTATATAATTCATGTTATAAGCCGCTAGAACCACTGAGATTCTTTAATTATCATCGTGTAGATTTTTTGAAGTTCAACCTTAAATCGGATCTCTAGTGGAAAAGCTTCTGTATAATCAATCCAGCATAACTTATCGTCTATTCATTTTATTGATCTTTTCTGCGTTCATACATAACTCTTTTAATCGTATATATTATTTTCTGCATCAGGAGCCAATATTCAATCAAAAATTAATAGCTAGCAAAATCTTATTTTAAAAATCGATTCATCTGTCATCCAAGAATAGAAATTCTCCTATATATTCTTCAGAATGTTAGTAACTAATTGGAAAGTTCATCAAATGAAAAAGAATTATTTTTTGCCCATTTACTAGGATCATGCTAAGCATTCTCCGTGTAGCTGCTAGGTCTAGCAGGATGTTTTTTGCCGGTTGCAGGAAATTCTATAGCAAGCCTTCTTCAGTATTATTCCCTGTACGGTTCACTGCTTGATTTATCGATATCTTTACCTAGAGTCCCTTTCATTTGGAGCATTCAATTTTTAAAATTTGTAGATGTGAAAAATTGTTTTCACAAAATGGATGAAAAAACTGAGTTATATATTTTTTGAGCTTTAGCATTCTTGTTTTTTAAAATCGACAACACAAAAGTACATAAAGCTTTTGACTTGCTTTCCACATTCCCCCCCTTCCCAATAAATAATAATATAATTTATTAAAAGAATCTTATTGTTTATTAAGATGTGAATAGATGGAGTAAGTTACGTTTGTTTTATTTTGTTTTATAGTTGTTAGTACTTTATTCACATCTTATTCACATTAATTTGTTGTTCTAGTGACTTATTTCAAGGTTTCTATTTTCAAAAATATTTTTTTCACCTTACTTTGTGGAATGATTTGTTGTTAGTTTTATGTGGATATCCTAGGTGATCCTTGGGATTAGATTGTGCATAATTTCTTGTTTTGTGTAAATTGTGTATAAAAATGATTTTTTAAAAACTTATTCACGTTATATTTACATTTTATTCACATTGATTGTGGATTACTCCTTTGAAGTTTTTTATCATGTATGAACGACATATAGATTTTTTAGTTATTGGTTCTGGGATCGCAGGACTAAGTTTTGCGCTTAAAGCGGCTGATTATGGACAAGTTTTAATTTTAACTAAGGCCAATGAGGATGAATCCAACACCAAATATGCTCAAGGTGGAGTCGCTGCAGTTGTTGATCCGAACGATAGTTTCGATGAACACATTGAAGACACTTTGATTGCCGGTGATGGTTTGTGTGATAAAGAGGTTGTTGGTAAAGTTATTAAAGAAGGGCCAACTCGAATAAAAGAACTTATTAGTTACGGTACAAATTTCGATAAAACTCCTTTAGGGAGCTATGACTTAGCTAAAGAAGGCGGACACTCGCACCACCGTATATTACACTATAAGGATATGACGGGATTGGAGATCGAAAGAAGTCTGCTTGAAAAAATAAATTCCCATCCTAATATTACATTATTAAGCCACTATTTCGCTATCGATCTCATCACGCAACATCATTTAGGAAGGTTTGTTGATCGGCATTCTAACGATGTTACTTGTTATGGTGTTTATGCTTTAAATACATCAACAGGTAATGTGGAAAAAGTGTTGAGTAAGATCACCCTACTAGCCACAGGTGGTGCAGGACATATTTACGATTCAACTACTAACCCTGTAATTGCTACAGGTGACGGTATTGCTATGGTTTATAGAGCTAAAGGTAAGGTTAGGAATATGGAGTTTATGCAATTTCACCCTACCTCTTTATACAATCCCAGAGAAAGTCCTGCCTTTTTGGTTTCTGAAGCTGTCAGAGGTTTTGGAGGTATTTTGCGTAGAACCAATGGTGAAGATTTTATGCATCAATACGATCCCAGAGGTTCACTTGCTCCTAGGGATATAGTAGCAAGAGCGATTGATTCTGAAATTAAAAAGTCGGGTGTTGGGTATGTTTATTTAGATATTACCCATAAATCTAAAGAGGCGATAATTGCTCATTTCCCTTCTATTTACGATAAGTGTCTTTCTATTGGTATTGACATGTCTAAGGATTTCATTCCTGTCACGCCAGCTGCACATTATTTATGCGGTGGTATCTATGTTAATTTAAATGGGGAATCGAGTATCAGTAATCTCTATGCGTGTGGTGAATGCTCTTCGACCGGTTTACATGGTGCTAATAGATTAGCATCTAATTCTTTATTAGAAGCACTGGTTTATTCCCATAATATATTTTTAGATGCAAAATTAAAAATTGCTACTATTGAACATCCTACTGGTATTCCAGAGTGGGATGATACCAATACGGTTCTTTTAAATGAGGAGGTTTTAGTTAGTCACAATCTGAAAGAAGTTCAAAAGGTAATGAGTGATTATGTTGGTATTGTAAGATCCAACTTCAGATTGGATCGTGCTTTTAGAAGGTTGGGGTTTCTTTATCATGAAACCGAATCTTTTTATAAAGAGACAAAACTTTCTGTTCCTTTATGTGAACTTAGAAATGTTATTCAAGTTGCTTATCTTATGGTAAAATCTGCAATTGATAGAAAAGAAAGCCGTGGTTTACATTACAATACCGATTACCCGGAGAAAGAACAAGTTGGTAGAGACATTATTTTATAGCTTATGAAAGCAACTATATTGCCCGTTAAGGGAATTGACCCTAAGATTGATAGTTCGTGCTATTTAGCGCCTAATTGTACCGTTGTTGGCGATGTGGTATTGGGTAATAATTGTTCAGTTTGGTTTCAAGCTGTTATACGTGGAGATGTTAACTTCATTCGTATTGGATCTTATACGAATATCCAAGATGGGGTGGTCATTCACTGTACTTATGAGAGGAACGGAACTGAGATTGGTAGCTTTGTGAATATTGGGCATAATGCCATTGTTCATGGATGTACCATTGAAGATTATGTTTTAATTGGCATGGGTGCTATTATAATGGATCGAGCCGTTGTTGAATCCCACGTTATAATAGCTGCCGGTTCCGTTGTACTTGAAAATACCATTTGTGAATCCGGTTATTTATATGCTGGTGTACCGGCCAAAAAAATTAAACCTTTAACTCCAGATCAATTGGATTTATTAAAAAAACTACCTCATAATTATGTGAAATACAGCTCCTGGTTTTAAACTATTTAACTTCTATTACTTCATTTTGCTCCCAATTTGGCCTGATGGTGAATGTTCTATTTAAATACCATATCTTTTCAGCTTGTTTTTTGGTATAAACATCACCTGGGTCCCACCTTCCATTTTTATTGGAATCGTAGATTATCCGTATAGAATATTTTCCTCCAGGAAAATTCTTTAAGGTTTCTTTATGACTTGGATCCATTATGCTGGATTGGAAAATCTTTTCCTTTTGCTCATCAATTATTTCCATTATATATTGTTCCTTTTCATCTAGCCCTTTGAATTCAAAATTTATATCACCATAATTTTCTGTTTCGTCTAAAGTGAAATTGATCGTTTTCTCTTTATTTGTATCCTCGAACTTTGTTTTCAAGCCCCCTTCTTTGATAGTTAGTATATAATCTTTTTTAGGTTTCCAATTGGTTTTAATTGACAATACTGTTTTTTGATTGCTTACTATTTTTTCAATTTGGAGATTAGTTTTAGAAATAGAATCTTCTAATAATTCTATACTACCTCTATTGAATGTATCTAGGGGCAAGGAGGTGGTTATTTTTATATGATTAATTTTATCCACTTTATTGGTTGTATTGAAATTAAGCTCCAGCTCTTTTTCTATTTTAGCATTTCTACTTTTTTTAAGGATTGTGGTGTCTAAAATACTGTTGTTATCACTAATTTCGAATCTTAATGAATCAAACTCTAAATCTCTTAAATATACAGTTGCGGTGTCATTTGTTGGGTTGAACCAGGTTATATTTTCGGCATCTTCTAGGATTTTTACTTGAGGATTATCTAAAATTTTGTTGAAAATTATTTTCACTAGTCCATCTTTCTCTAAAGTTCTTGAGACTACTCTAAAGTCTTTTGGAAACCCTTTTGTGTATTCGAGTAACAGTCCCGAGGTATCTTTACTTAATGTTATGCTATCTTTTAAAAAACCTATAGATTCACTTGGACTATCGTATATTCTATTATTATTTTCTTCTTTTAAGGCGTAAATTCTATAGGTGTCTTCTTTTAGATGCGAGATTTTAAAGTTACCACTTGAATCAACTGTTGCAAAGATATTTGCTTTTCTTTTACCAAATATTGAATCTTGAGAGGTAGGGATTAGGATGACCCTTACTTCTTTATCATTTTGGTAATTGAATTCTTTTAAAAAACCATCTTGCACTCTTCCGCTAATTGATAGGGAGTCTAAAATATCTCCTGTTGAAAAAACATATACAAAATTTTCTAATGGATTTCCCTCGTTGTAATCTACTATTCCTTTACCAAAGTTTAATTGATAGGTTGTATTCTCTTCTAGACTATCTGGTAAAGTAATGTGTAGTCTTTTCTTTTTCACTTTATAATTTGGAGGTAAATCTGTATCGGGTGAAATACTAAATTCTCTAAACTGATTATTTAGTTTTATGAACTCATCAAATTCAAGAATGATTTCTTTTTCTTTAAAATTAGTTTGAAAATTTTCTGGCTCTATATTTAAAACTTTTGGAGGAATTGTATCTTTTGGTCCGCCTGTTGGTCTTTGCATATTAGCACAACCTAAATTACTTGTTGTATAGGATATAATTATGAGAAGAAACACCAGTTTTACAAATAAGGTGTTTTTTAGCTTATTTAAGGCGTTTTTGTGTTTTTTGGATAAATATATCATAAAAATAATTTAAGTAGCTTGTAGAGCTTTATTTAAAGTGTTGTGGAGATAAAGTTAACTTGTTGATTATCAATATTTTACTTTAAATGTACCATTAAAACTGTAATATCTGATGGAGTAACTCCTGAAATTCTCGATGCCTGACCTAAAGTTCTAGGTTTTACTTTTTTGAGCTTTTCAACTGCTTCTGCCGAAAGAGAAGGAAGTGTGCTATAGTCAAAATCAGGGTTTATTTTTTTATCTTCCATACTTTTGATTTTCTTTACTATCTCTTCTTCTTTTTGAAAATAGCTTTCATATTTTATTTTTATTTCAGCTTGCTCTTTACTATCAGCTCGATATCCATTCAATTCTTTTTCTAAATCGGGTATAGCCTCTTCTAAACTTTGTATGCCCAATTGAGGTCTACTAACTAAATTAATATATTTAGTTTTTTGATTTATAGGTGAAGAGTTTACTTGTTCCAATAAAGGGTTCACTTCTTTTGGATCTACACTTTTCTTTTGTAATACTTTTACTATTTCTTCACTCTGATTTTCCTTTTCAACTACTTTTTGATATCTTTCTTTATCTATCAAGCCTAAATTATAAGCAAGTGGAGATAACCTGATATCTGCATTGTCTTGTCTTAATAATAGTCTGTGTTCTGCTCGAGAGGTAAACATTCTATAGGGTTCATCTGTTCCTTTTGTGACTAGATCGTCAATTAAAACACCAATATAGGATTCAGATCTTTTTAAGATAAACTCTTTATCGTCGTTGATCTTTTGATGCGCATTTATTCCTGCAATCATTCCTTGTGCTGCTGCTTCTTCGTAACCTGTTGTTCCATTTATTTGTCCTGCGAAAAACAAATTCTTTATTTTAAATGTTTCCAGTGTTAAGTCGAGTTGCACTGGTGGAAAAAAATCATATTCTATTGCATAACCGGGTCTGTATATTTTTGCATTTCTAAATCCAGGGATTTCTCTTAAAGCTTTTAATTGTACATCTTCGGGTAGGGATGTAGAAAAACCATTGACATAGATTTCATTGGTTCTTTCTCCTTCAGGCTCTACAAATATTTGATGTCTATCTCTTTCTGCAAATCGATTTATTTTATCTTCAATGGATGGGCAATATCTTGGACCTAGACCTCGAATTCTACCGGTGAACATAGGTGATTGTTCAAAACCTGTTCTTAATATATCATGTACTTTAGTATTTGTATAGGTTATCCAGCAACATCTTTTATTTAATGTCTTTTCTATATTTGTATAAGAAAAGTGTTCTTCTTTCTCATCCCCCCATTGTTCTTCCATCTCTTGGTAATCGACAGTTCTTCCATCTACTCTTGGAGGAGTTCCTGTTTTCATTCTACCCGATTCGAATCCTAGGGATACTAACTGTTCAGTAATACCTTTAGCTGATCTTTCTCCAGCTCTTCCCCCTCCCATTTTCTTTTCCCCTATATGAATAATTCCATTTAGGAAAGTTCCATTGGTTAGGATTACGGATTCACTGTATATTTTTAAACCCAAAGATGTTATTACTCCTTTTACAGTGTTATTCTCAACAATGATTTCTTTAACCATGTCTTGCCACATGTCTAAGTTTTGAAGTGCTTCGAGTTGTAATCTCCATTCTTCCGCGAATCTCATTCTATCGTTTTGGGAGCGTGGCGACCACATAGCTGGTCCTTTAGATTTGTTTAGCATCCGAAATTGTATAGTTGATTTATCAGCTATGATTCCGGTATAGCCACCTAAAGCGTCAATTTCTCTAACAATTTGTCCTTTAGCTACTCCGCCTATTGCAGGGTTGCAGCTCATTTGTGCTATAACTCCCATATTCATAGTTATTAGTAAAACCTTTGATCCAAGGTTTGAAGCAGCAGCCGCTGCTTCACATCCTGCGTGGCCACCACCAACTACAATTATATCGTATTTTTCAAACATGCCATTATTTATTTTTGTTTCACGTGGAACATTTTAATTTGTTCCACGTGAAACATCATTTATACTTTCTAGTTCTAGCCATCTTTCTGAGATCGTATCTAGTTCATTTTGCAAAGACTCTAGCTTCTCTCCTATGCTAGTGATTTCTGTGTAATCTAAAATAGGGTTATTTAATTTCTTTGTGTTCTCTTCTATTAATAATTCTAATTTCGGTATTCTTTTATTTAAATCCTCTAACTCTTTTTGTTCCTTGTAAGATAGTTTTATTTGTTTTGTTAAATTGACTCGTGTGTTTTCTTTCTTTTCTATCTTCTTTGGTTGGCTGGATTCTAAGGATTTTATATAATCGGTGTAATTTCCATTTGTTATTTTTATATTCTCTTTACTTGAAAATATAAACAGCTGATTGCATAATTTGTCAATTAAATAGCGATCATGGGATACAAGGATTAAAACACCTGTAAAGTTTTCAAGAAAGTTTTCTAAAACATTTAATGTATCTAAATCTAGGTCGTTTGATGGCTCATCTAGAATTAAGAAGTTAGGATTTCCAATTAATACCTTAATAAGTTGTAACCTTTTTAATTCCCCACCACTCAAGGATTCGATTTTATTGTATTGCCTTTTAGGTGAGAATAAAAATTGATTTAAGAGTTGACTTGCTGTTAGAACTTTTCCGTCTTCCAACTCTATACTGTTTGAAATTTCTTGAATACTTTCTATCAAGGTTTTTTCTGGATCAAAGTAATCCACTTCTTGTTTAAAATATCCAATTTTAGTGGTCAAGCCTTTCTCTACGGTTCCTTCAGTCGGCGGCATCATTTGGGTCAATACTTCTAGAAATGTACTTTTTCCTGTTCCGTTTGGGCCCACTAAACCTATTTTATCTTTTCTTTTAAAAATGTAATTAAAGTTTTTGAATATAACTTTATCGCCAAAACTTTTAGAAATATTCTCTACCTCTAAAATCTTTGAACCTTGTCTACTTAAAGATACGCCCCATTCTAGTTTATCTTTCGCGGTATTGCTATTTGCTATTTTTCCTAATGCTTGAGCAGACTCTATTCTAGATTTCGATTTCGTACCTCTTGCTTTAGGTTGTCGGCGCATCCACTCTAGTTCTTTTTTATACAGATTTTTTGCTTTCTCAACCTTCGTGTGTTCCAGCTTTTCCCTTTCTATTTTTTGCTCTACAAAACGCGTATAATTACCTTTATAATTATAGATTTTACCAGCGTCTAATTCTCTAATCTCTGTCGCTATAGCATCTATGAAATATCTATCGTGGGAAATGGTTACTACAGTTTTATTGTTTGTAGTGATGTATTTTTCTAACCATTCTATGGTTTTTATATCTAAATGGTTTGTCGGTTCATCCAGTAAATAAACATCAGCATTCTCTAATAGTAATTTAGCAAAAAGGACTCGTTTTTTTTGTCCTCCTGATAATGTTTCTAAATTTAGTTCGATATTTTTAATACCAAATTGATCAAGTATATTCTTTAATTCAATTTCGTAATTCCATGCATTATGTAGGTCCATTAATGCCGTTAATTTATCTAGCTTTTGTTGATCTATTGGTTGTTCTACTAAGGCTTCTTCATAAGCAACACTTATTTCATGAATTTTATTAGAGTCGGTTGAAAAATAATCTTTTATTGTTTTATGCCCTTGAAAATCAGGTGTTTGAGGTAATTTGGCAACTCTTATATTATCCTTTTTTACTGTTTTTCCAGTTAATGGAATGATTTCACCAGCAAGTATCTTTAATAAAGTTGATTTACCAGTCCCATTTTTACCCACCAATACGATTCTATCTCCTTTTTGGATTGGAAAATTTATGTTGTCGAATAATATTTTTTCATCGTAATGAAACGATATGTTTTCTGCTGAAAGCATTTTATTTTATATTTTTTATTTGATCAGAGT
>DXEZ01000146.1 GCA_019114715.1 Candidatus Sphingobacterium stercoripullorum
CCTTTTCTTCTTGAATAAGCTGTTTGTGTTCCTCGATTTTATCCATTAACTCGTAAAATTGTGTAGACAATGCTAATCTACTCGCTCCTTCAAGTTCATCCAAAATATTTTTCACCTCCGGGTCAGGCAAATAATGAAGATCTTCTTCACTTGCTTTCTCTTGTGCGATTTGTTCCTCATCTTGCCGATCAAAACGAGGCCCTACATCCACTTGTTCACCCAAGCACATCAGGATTAAGGAATCAAATAGATGATGAAAACGTTCAACTGAAACTTTCGTCTCATCAATCTCTACCGTCATTTCCCTCATATAATTAATTAGTTCATCTGGTACATCGAACTCATACTGATCAATAGGTCCACATTTCTGCGTTAATGACTGATCGATGATGTCCATGACTACTTTTCTATTGGCTAAATGAGACAGATTTTCAGGGCGTACATATAATTCAACCAGTGTATGCTGGCCGCCTGCAGGCTTATGCTCTACCTGCTTTTCTCCCTGCCAGAAGAAATAGTTGCTTTTAGTTTTTTGCTCCAAATGATTTCCTTTCCCAAGATAACCAAGATGAGACTTTCCCTCCAAATGAAAACGCAAACAGACAACCGGTTCGGAAGGTTCCGTAATGAAAGTAACAGGTTCAGAAGTCCGAATCTGTCTATAACAAAAGAGTCTTCCAATTCCTATTGCGGTCAGATCTACTTTTTCCCAGCCTTTTCCTGAATCCCCACTCCTTCTTAACTCTATACTCTCTTCAAGACTACTAGCTTCTGGAAAACCAATACTAAAAGATGGAGCCCCTCTTTCTTTCTCGTAATGAAACAACGATAGCGTAAATTCATTCATTTTTCAACATGTTATAGGTTTATAGATGTATTTTTGTATTCATAAAGCTATGAAAATAAAAACACATTCAGAAATCAACTTACTCATTCATAGGCGAAAACAACTAAATCGCTAGTATTATAAACAACAAATTCATTATCACCAATCGGCCCTTCACTTTTTTAGAAAAATACCATTAATGAAAAACTGTATTCAATCGGGTATATTGTATATTGTGGTGAAAAGGAATAGCAAATTGTAAAAAGCATACAAACTTCAATAGGAATAGCAAATGGAACAGTTAATAAATGCAGTGAAGGAGAATTTCGGGATCCTGTCTGGTGAGGAGATGGAGTTTCTAACGTCATTTTTCCAGAAAGAAGTAATTAACAAAAACGATTACTTTACAAGAGAAAATGGATATTGTAAAAAACTAAGCTTCCAAGAATCAGGTATTTTAAGAATCTACAAACACACTGATAAAGGAACAGTTACCCAGTGGCTTTCCACGCCCAGCAATTTCATGACTGAGATTAATAGTTTCTTTTTTGATCAACCCAGCAGATGGAGTATTCAAGCTTTATCAGATGTGACCTTATTCACATTACATCTTTCGGACTATAGAATATTATGCAAGGAATTACCGAAATGGAACGCCATAGAAAAGAATTTTATTGCCAGTTGTTTTAGGGACCTCGAAGATAGGGTGTTTTCACATTTATATATGACGGCTAAAGAAAGGTATGATAGTTATTTCAAACACTATCCAGGGCTATTCAACCAAGTGCCCTTGCAATATATAGCATCGGTAATTGGTATGTCTCCCGAAACACTAAGCAGAATAAGAAAACAAAACCTTTTAAATTCTTGACTTTTATCAACTGAGGCCATCCCTATATTATCCAACTTTGTATTAAACAACAAACGGATATGAAAACTTTATTAAAACTAGAGGAGATTGGGGGGATCATCGTTTCACTCTTTTTATTCCAAATATCGGGGTACAACTGGTGGTTATACCCTGTACTATTTTTCACACCAGACATTTCCATGCTAGGTTATTTGGCAAATAAAAAAGTAGGCGCAATGACTTACAATATTTTCCATCACAAATTAGTAGCTATACTCATTGCAGCTATTGGACTATTGAATTTTCCAGTGGCTATCCTCATTGGGTCTATTTTACTCGGGCATACCTGTTTAGATAGGCTTTTAGGTTATGGATTGAAGTATGATAAAGGATTTAAGTTTACACATTTAGGCGAGATTGGCCGTTAAAACGACACCGTAATTTAAACCTAAAAACAGATTTCGTGACTATTCTGGCAGCAGATTATTACAAGAGATAGCCTCCTTTTTAATAATACTTTCCTTCTCGTATTCATCACTAAAAAAATCTATAAAGGTCATTCAAAAGTTTTCAAAAACTTACACAATCCTATTTGATACGCATTAACATTCCAATTTTTAAATTCGAGTCCACGTAAGTTCTCTGTATAAACTTCTGGATCTTTTAAGACCGCTGCATTAACTTCCTAGTTACCACATCGTGAAAACAAAAAAACAATTCTGATATATCCTTTGTCGGTTCCGCCTTAAGAATATCTTTAGGAGACCATCTTTGAAAAAATATTTTTTTAATAGCCACTTCCATTTGTTCATTAATCAAACAAATAGGTAGCGCATCAAAAGGCTTATACTGTCTTCTCATTTCCCTCCAAAATTCATTAAAGATTGGAAATAAATGGATGTTATCTATACTCCAGTTATTTTTCGGAATGATATAACACAACCCACAATTCCCTGGAGGAAGCTGGCAAATAGATTTTAGGGATTCCCCATATACTCCTATGCAGTCCCCAGCACTTAGTTCAATAAGATCTTCACTACTAGGATCCTGAAATAAAATTACACCATCCAAAACCATCAGTAAGATAAAGCACTCCTTGTGGAGCGTATAATCAACCTTTACCTCTTGATGTATTCGAGCTGATATGGCTTCCATTTGAAATAAAAAGTGATCATAAAACTGAGATTCCACCATCCCTTGAGCAAAAGAAATACGCTCGATTGGCGATTTGGGATGAAAATGAGCGAAATCCGACCAGTCGTTAGGTCTTTCAATAAAAAGGCTAACTTCTGATAAGGAGCGGAAGCTATATGTGATTTTCCTATTCATGGCGTAATAATAGGGCTTATGGGGTTTAACAAATTGGTTAAAACCAGTAGGGTTAGCTAAAAACAACGCTAACCTTACTGGAGTTATAAACTTAAAACAAAATATATTTTCCTTATCTATACTTCTACTGAAGGCGTAGGTAAACACCTATCGGTAGCTTGCAGCATCCACCCCGCCTCTAGAAAACCGTAACACGCTGCAGATCTGACTACTAAAATAGTCATTTTAATTCCATAAACCTCATAAATAGAATTATTAGCCGATTTAATCGGTTATAATCGGCTACTCATCCGCAAACCAGTCATAAAGAAGTTCTACGGTAGGTTTTAGCAAGGAGTTGTAATTGCCTACTTTTACTCTTTTGCTCCCATTAGTGATCGCTATAATACCCACATTTTTCTCTCTATCAAACATCATCACGCTAAATAGTCCGAAAGCAGAGCCTGTGTGACCTATTAACAGCTTACCATCTACAAAGTCCCGAGTTAAGCGTATACCTAGACCATAGTCCGCTGTTTCCGATGCTTTAGCTATGGCGCTTTGCATTATTTCACTACTCTTTTGAGAGATTATCCTTTGGCCATTTTCCCCTACACCATAATTGATATGCATCATCATGTATTTCGCCAGGTCAGACGTAGAAATTTTCATCCCACCAGTCGGTGAAAATATAGGCGCTGAATACCCAATCTGGTAATTTTCCTTCATTTTCTCTAAAGAGCGGTAGGCGGGCTTAGAGAGAGTAAATTTCCCATTTCTATAGCGGTATAAAGGAACAAATTTACTAGCATCTAATTTATCCGCATCGTAGCCTCCGTAAAGCCCCAGTGGCTTTAAAATTGTATCTACGACATAGGTACTAAACTCCACCCCTGTGAGCTTCTCCAAAATAGCGCCTGCCATATTGTAGTTCAAGTTGCAGTATCTATATTTTGTACCTGGTGCAGGCTTGCTATAGCATTTCGCGTAATCGGGATTTTTATCTGGATTGATAATATCTAAAGACGAGTATTTTTGACTATCGTTAATACTAGAGGTGTGCGAGAGCAGCATCCTTAGGGTTATAGTCTCCTCCGGGTGATTGGGGTTGACTACAGGAAATCCTATTAAATCGCTAACCGCATCGTCTAGGGAAATCTCTCCTCTTTCCACAAATTGCATGAGAGCAGTCGCCGTAAAAGACTTGGAGATGGATGCTATGCGGAAAATATCGCCGTGAGAAAGTGGCGTTTTTGCATCTTTATCCTTATAACCTATATTCTCTTCAAATACTATTTTATTATCCTTAACTACAGCTACGGATAACCCTATAGCCTCATACTGCTCAGCAATGTCTTTTAGATCTCCGATGAGCTCCTGCTGAGCGAAGCTAGCTTTGGGGCTTGGCAGCAATAAAACAAAAGCGACTGCCAGCAGCTTACAAATAGGCGCAATGATTTTCATAAAGTGTCTTTTTAAGTGTTTACATTCTTATTATTATAAGGTTATTCTTTCATCGATCGGTTCATGATGAGTGCCACAACTGCATCCCCAGTAATATTGGTGGTTGTCCTAAGCATATCCAGCGGCCTATCAATAGCAAATATCAATGCGATTCCTGCTGGAGGTACACCAATAGATTCTAAAACAATAACCAGCATTAAGATCCCTGCACCAGGGACGGCCGCCGAACCAATAGATGCAAGGGTAGCTGTTAATATCACGCTCAGTTGCTGGGCAAGGGTTAGATCGTAGTTTAAGACCTGTGCAATAAAAATTGCCGCCACCCCTTGATAAAGGCAAGTTCCGTCCATATTCACAGTTGCACCAATGGGTAGCACAAAGCTGAGCACATCTTTCCTTACGCCAAGACCCTTTTCCACGCACTCCATCGTTACGGGTAAAGTAGCGGCGCTGGAGCTTGTAGAAAATGCTAAGAGCTGCGCTGGAGAAATTGCTTTATAAAACTTACTAGGCTTCATCTTTCCTAATAACATCACCATAAGCGCATACACCCCATAAATCAGAAGCAATAAACCTATCACCACAGTCAATCCGTAGGCACCGAGCGCCTTAAAAAGCTCGAAAGAAGGGACTTCTACAATAATCGCCGCCATAATGGCAAAAACACCGTAGGGTGCAGAAAGCATGATAATATCGACAATCTTCAGCATAACGGCATTGGAGGCATCGAACACCTTCTTAAGACCAATGACCTCACCAATAGGCAGTGAGATTAACGCTACCCCTAGTAGCACAGAAATAAATATCACCTGCAGCATATTCGTATTAGAAGAGGCTGACTCAATGATATTCTCTGGTACTATATCTATAATCGGCTGCAGTGGACTCACATCTTCTACTTGCGATTTTGCTAGGTCTATCTGATGATCTACAGACTCTCCAAAGCTCGCTAGCATATCTCCTCTTGTATCCTCAGAAATGAAACCGCCCGGCTGGATGGCATTCACTAGCAGCAAGCCTATACTCACCGCAATAACAGTGGTGGCGATATACAACCCAAATGTT
>DXEZ01000020.1 GCA_019114715.1 Candidatus Sphingobacterium stercoripullorum
AAGGATCTAAAAATGTAGTTTTAAAAACTAAAAAATACTCCTCAAGCTTCAAACCAAAGCCAATGGGATCATTGGCTTTTATCAGACCTGAAAATATAAATAAAAGACCTACAAACACTCTACAGAACCACAAAATGGCCAAAGAGGAATTGGAGATACTTTTTGAATTATTCGATTGTGATGATAAATTATTTTGCATTTACTTCGTTTGTTATAGTGCGTACCCTAATTTTATTAACGCAAAAACGGCATAGTTTAGCATGTCTTGGTAATTTGCATCTAAGCCTTCGGAGACTATGGTCTTCCCTTGGTTGTCTTCTATTTGCTTGACGCGGTGTATCTTAGTGAGAATTAAATCCGTCATCGAGGTGATACGTAAATCCCGCCAGGCCTCACCGTAATCGTGGTTTTTAGCTTTGAGTAATTCTAATGTCTTATCCACCATGTCTTGATAATACGTGCTAACCTCCTCTTTGGATAGCTCAATGGGCGCATCAGGCTTTAAATTCATTTGTATAAGAGCAATGATAGAATAGTTGACTATACCTATGTATTCATCCACCACGCCTTCGCCCACTTTGGAAACTCGCTGAATCTCCAAAGTACGTATTCTTTTAGCCTTGATGTATAGCTGGTCGGTAATAGAGGAAAGCCTCATTATTCGCCAAGAAGTACCGTAGTCTTGATGCTTATTTAAAAAGAGTTCCTTACACTTTTCAATAACCCTTAAGTATTCTTCAATTGTCTTATTCATAAAATATATTTTTATGCCCTCTAATGCCTAAAGTTCAGCACAAATATAAGCAGAAATAATACTCGAGCGAAGTACTAGACAATTAAAGGTTAAAACCATAAAAGTGTTACAAGGATTTTCTATATTAGAACCTTCATTTCTTATGTTTATATTCGTTTTTCTTAATACCACAGTAAATGAAACAAAAAACAAGCCCCGATATACGAACAGTGAAGCTGATCCGCTACGTACAGCCCTTTAGAGAGGGAGGGTCTCTTCCTGCTTTAATGGATGCCGATGATGGGTTCAGCTACGTTATCAAATTCCGCGGCGCTGGGCAAGGCAAAAAAGCCCTCATTGCAGAGCTTCTAGGTGGGGAAATAGCAAAAAACATTGGTCTGAGGGTACCAGAAATTGTTTTTGCTGAGCTCGATGAATCTTTCGGCAGGCTGGAGCCAGACGAGGAGATTCAAGATTTACTGAAATTTTCCGTAGGCAACAACTTGGGGGTTAGCTACCTGAAAGGGGCCATTACTTTTGATCCCAATGTTAATACTATAGACCATGAGCAGGCTTCCAAAATAGTCTGGCTAGATGCCTTACTCATGAATGTCGATCGTACAGTAAGGAACACAAATATGCTGATATGGAATAAGGATCTCTGGCTGATAGACCATGGGGCTTCATTATACTTTCACCATAACTGGCCCGCATGGCAGGAGCAAATGGAGAAGCCATTTGTACAAATCAAGGACCACGTGCTCTTAAAACAAGCTACCCAAGTCAGTGAGATGGACTCAGAGATAAAAAAGCTGCTTACCCCAGCTATTATCAGTGAGCTGGTAGACTTGATTCCCCATGAGTGGCTCGACCATCCAGAAAGTAGCGGTGTTGAGGAAAGTAAAACGGTCTATAAGAAGTTTTTAAGCTGGAGATTAGAAAACAGCAACGTTTTTATCAATCAAATAAATCATGCCCGTGAGAGTAGAATATGAATATGCTGTAGTCAGGTTGTTGCCTTGCGTTGAACGAGAAGAGTTTATTAATGTTGGGGTTATTCTGTATTGCCGCAAACAGCGATTTATTGATTTCCTGTTCACTATCAACAAGGAGAAACTCCTTTCATTCAACCCAGAGTTAGATGTTGAGCAAATCCATGGTCACCTACTATCCTTTAGCAACATAGCAAAAGGCAATGCGCAAGGTGGAGAGATAGGAAAAAAGGAAGCTGCTGAAAGATTCCGCTGGCTTACCGCTAGCCGTTCTACGCTTATTCAAAGCTCGCCGGTACACATCGGCCTAACAAAAGACGCAACAGGCACATTAAGCGATCTCTTTCAAAGCCTTGTTTTGTAATGCCTTAGATTACACTTAAATTTGTTTGACACAACAACACAAAATATGAAGAAGTTTTATCAACATATATTGGAAAAACAAAAGGAAGCCTTAGAAATGCCATCCAATCGGAAAATTGCGGCTTGGGCGGTGAACCTATTGCATTTATTATTTCCAGAGCGAGATTCTCGCAGCTTTAATGAAATAAAAGAAGTAGAGCTTGCCTTCCAGCAGTCAGAAAACGAGCTATTAGAAGTCCTTACAAAAACAAAGGCCTGCTCGTGTTGTGACAACCCGAAGATAGCTAAAGATTTCTTTTTAGAGCTACCCGATATATACCAAGTAATGCAAACCGATGCAGAAGCAATCATGGAGGGAGACCCAGCTGCTAAAAGTATTCGAGAGGTCATCCGCACTTACCCGGGGTTTACCGCTATAAGCATCTACAGGATAGCCAATAAATTACACCGGCATGGCGTGCCTTTGATTCCAAGGATACTTACAGAGTATGTACACTCGAAAACGGGCATTGATATCCACCCGGGCGCAACTATTGGAAAATACCTGTACATCGACCATGGAACTGGCTTAGTGGTTGGTGAAACCTGCATCATTGGCGATCACGTGAAGCTCTACCAAGGGGTGACCTTAGGGGCCTTAAGTGTGGCCAAAGATATGGTCAATCAGAAGCGCCACCCAACCATTGAGGATCACGTTATCATCTACGCCGGTGCAACCATCTTAGGTGGAGAGACCACCATTGGTCACAATAGCATTATCGGAGGAAATGTGTGGCTCACCTCCAGTATCAACCCGTACACCACGGTATACCACAAACCCAACACAACATTTATCAATTCAAAACCAATTGTAGAATAATGGCAAATATAATCGATACCATAGGGAATACACCTTTGGTGGAAATCCAATCATTTCACGAAAATAAAGATGTAAAAATATTCGCAAAGCTCGAAGGAAATAACCCTGCAGGCTCCGTCAAAGACCGGCCGGCATTGAATATGATTCAAGCGGCGTTAGAGAGAGGGGAAATCGACAGCTCCACCCAGCTCATTGAAGCAACAAGCGGAAACACAGGAATTGCACTAGCTATGATTGCGGGAGTTTTCGGATTACAAATCGAGCTGGTTATGCCTTCTTCCTCTACCCAGGAGCGTATACGTACAATGAAAGCCTACGGTGCCATTGTAACGCTATTAGACGGCATGGAGGAATGTAGAGATTATGCTGAGGAAAAAGCAAGGTCAGGCCAAGCGCATATTTTAAATCAGTTTGCCAATCCCGACAACTATAAATCCCACCTGAAAACAACCGGACCCGAGATCTGGCGCGATACTAACGGCCAGATAACGCACTTTGTAAGTGCCATGGGGACTACGGGAACGATCATGGGCTGCTCCAGGTTTTTAAAGGAGCAAAATTCCAGTATTGAGATTGTCGGATGCCAGCCTGTTGAAGGGTCCTCTATACCGGGGATACGGAAATGGCCGGAAGCCTACTTGCCAAAGATCTACGATCCGAAACGCGTAGATAGAATCGTTGAGGTATCTACTCAGGATGCGACAGAAAAAGCAAGAAGTCTGGCTAAAAAAGAAGGTCTATTTGTAGGCATGAGTACAGGAGGTGCCTTTCATGCCGCCCTAAAAGTAGCCAGCGAAATAGACAAGGGCGTGGTGGTATTTATCGCCTGCGACCGTGGAGATCGCTACCTGAGCTCTGATTTATTTTAATTTGCGAGTCTTTATTAGGCTAGCGAAGCGCTAGCCTAATAAACTTGAACTCATATTGCTAGTAGTTTTCGCATATTTCAGCATTAACTTTCATCGTTTTATTTTCCTTAAAATTCACGTGCCAGCTAAATGCTTCCTCCAACAAATGTGGTGTGTGTCCACCCCTTTGGCAAGCTCTATCAAAATAAGATTGCAGTTGCTCTTTATATTCCGGATGTACGCAGTTGTCAATAATCTCCTGAGCTCTTTCACGCGGCGCAAGTCCCCGTAAATCTGCTAGCCCTTGGTCGGTCACTAAAATATCCACATCGTGCTCCGTATGATCCACATGGGACACCATGGGAAGTACATGTGAAATGGTATTATTTTTTGAGGCCGAAGGGGCAACAAAAATACTCAAATAGGAGTTTCTCGCAAAATCCCCCGACCCTCCAATTCCATTCATTATCTGGCTTCCAGTAATATGGGTCGAGTTCACATTGCCGTAGATATCAAACTCAATAGCTGTGTTCATAGCAATCACTCCTAATCTACGAATTAGTCCCGGAGTATTGGAAATATTTTGTGGACGCAAGACTATCTTCTCTCTATAGCGTTGTAGGTTTTCAAATACCCGGTCGTAACAGGCATCCGATACCGTAATCGATGATGCAGAGGCAAAAGAAAGCTTCCCTGCATCGATTAAATCAAAAGTACTATCCTGAAGCACCTCAGAGAACATGGTTAAGTCGTAGAAATCACTGTCCTTAAACCCAGTAAGGACCGCATTTGCAACTTTCCCAATGCCAGCCTGTAGAGGCAATAGCCGTGGCGTTAGGTGCCCTTTCTGAACTTCTTCTTCAAAGAACCTTAGTATATGTGATGCAATCGCAGTGGTCTTTTCATCGGCAGCCGCGATATCAGCTGGGCTATCTCTCTTGTTAGTGAAAACTATAGCTGCAATCTTTTCAGGGTCTATTCTTATGGTCTTGGAACCAATCTTATTCCACGGCCGGATAATCGGGATCACATTTCTAAAGGGGTAATCTTCGGCTTGGTAAATATCGTGTAAACCATAAATATCGGGGTTTACAGCCTCGTTAATTTCAATGATGACTTTTTTGGCGCAGGAGGCAAACGTTACCGTATTACCAACTGAGGTGGTCGGCACGAGGTTTCCCTCCCGATCGATATAAGCAACCTCAATGATTGCAACATCGATGTTTAAAGTTTTATTATGCACCACCTCCGCACTTTCACTTAAATGTTGGTCGATAAACAAAACCTCTCCAGAATTGATCTTACTTCTTAAAATGCGATCCACTTGAAAGGGCATACGTTTTTTAAGGACTCCTGCTGCGGCCAGCTTACCATCGGTATCGTGTCCCAAGGAGGCCCCCGTAAGGAGTGTAACCTTTAAATCTTGATCTTTTGATTTTTCTGCAAGAGCAGGCAAGACCTCTTTACTGTCTCCGGATTTTGTAAATCCACTTGAAGCGACCACCATACCGTCTTTAATAAGAGAAACGGCCGTATTTACATCAGTCACTTTCTTTTTTAATTCTTCATATTGAATTCGCTCAAAGCTCATATACTTTTATTTTTAAGTGAAAACAAGCTCCATTTTATCTACTTTGGAGTCTACTCAAATCTAAGGAAAATTCCTGTACTTCTCTTACAATAAAAGGTCATTTACGTTTCATTTCACCTGTCCCAAAAACGCTATATCCCTTGCTAAAACAAAAGGAAAATCAAAGTACACATCTCTTATCTCCTGAAGTTTCATCAAAAAACCACATAAAACTCCATTAAGTGTTCCGATGCACTATTGCAATTAAGGATTTCCTTGCTATTACGTAAAAAAATAAGCATTTTTAAAACTTTAAAACTTAAACAACAATGAAATTAAAATCTTTACTACCTTTTATTGCATTAGCCTTAGGACTGAACGCTTGTCAAAATAGCGCTAATGGAAATAACGAAAAAGAAGAGCAGCAAGAGGAAGTCGCAACCGAGGTGACACCTATTGAATTATTCAACGGCCAGGACATCGACGACTGGGTCATCAAAATTCGCGGGCATGAAGTAGGTGAAAACTACGGCAATACCTTCCGCGTAGAAGACGGCTTGATGAAAGTGCGATACGATGAATACGATGAGTTCAATCAGCAATACGGCCATATCGCCTACAAAGATCCATTTGGTTACTATATTCTAAGAGTAGAATACCGCTTTGTGGACGAGCAAGCCAATGGTGGTGAAGGGTGGGCGTGGAGAAATAGCGGTGCTATGCTTCATGGACAAGCACCTGAAACTATGCTAAAAGACCAAGACTTCCCAATTTCAATTGAAGGGCAAATGCTAGGTGGAGACGGTAAAACCGAAAGAACTACTTCTAACTTATGTACACCAGGAACAAATGTGGTAATAGATGGAGAGCTATTCACTCCTCATTGTATCAACTCTTCTTCAAAAACATATCATGGTGACGAGTGGGTTACTGCTGACTTTATTGTCTTAGGAGATTCACTGGTTCAGCACGTCTTAGAGGGCGAAGTGGTATTGGAATACAACAAGCCTCAAATTGGTGGTGGTAGTGTATCCGGTCACGACCCAGCACAAAAAGAAGATGGCAAAGCACTTACCCAGGGGCATATCTACCTACAAAGTGAGAGCCACCCTATAGACTTCAAGAGAGTTTCACTCTACGACCTATCACCTTACAAAGGTAATCCTGAGGAGTTAGATGCAATTATAAAAAGCATAAGCCTTACTAAATAATTCTCTATTGTAATCAGAGGTAGCCAATCCTATCTCTGATTACAATATACGCTAGACTACTTTCTAATTTGTCATACAATAAAAAGCAACCAAAACCTATCTTTTGATTAGTGCAGTCCTCACTCCCACTAATACAACAATATATTTACTGGTAGAAATCAATAGCTATATAGCCATCACATAGTTTGCTAGAATAGCGTAAATTTTTGTACCCTTAACCTTTTCTATCAGATTCATATCGGTGAACTGACCGAATGCAGGAAGAACCAACATATCTTCTTCATGCAAGAAGCACGGCATTCTGTATTTCTGCCCCGCTTTTCCTTGGATGATATACCCTGGGCTCTGGCTAGCAACTACCTGAAACCCCTCCTGAACAAAGTTATCTTGCTCTTGAGAGAAGAAAAACACTTTATCCACCACATATTGCTTACGCATCTGCAATTTATATTTATTATCACTTAAAGTTTCGTATTGACCCGCAGCGTCATTGCTTGCTACCCAAATGAATTCCACATTGGAAAAGCCTGCTATAAAAGCTTGGAATGGTTCATACTCTGCCCATTTTGGGTCGTGAAATAGATTCCCTAAAAACAGGACTTTTTCGATGTTATATGCTTTAAGAAGATCCTGAAGCTTGTTTAGCTCGTGGCTCAATAAGTTTTCTTTATTCTCAGACGCAGTGGTTACGCGGCCTTTTCCTAAATACCAATCCGCAATAATTAATAGGTTATGTTCAGGTAGGTAAGCGGCTCTTTCGGGCAGTAGGTAGGTGTCCAGTCCTTGAACTTTAATTTTTCTTCCTTTTATTTTTAAACTATTCCCTGTCCTCGGAACCGTGTCATCAAGTGTTGTTCCCATAGTTATTATAAGCAATTGACTTAAATGTACTTACTAACAAATTAGTAGACTAAATACGAATATACGTATTTTCAAACTAGTTTAAAAAACCTATTTAGATTCCTCGTCAATTTCCCTATCAGACTCAATAGATGGGTGTATATGCTTTTTATTCATTGTTACATTCTCCAAGGTCCATTCTATAGTCTCACGAAACTCGGCGGTTCTCACCGGGCAATTTTTAACATGACAATGTGCGCAGCTTGAAGGAATACAAGGATCGGCATGGACAAACAGCTCGGTAGACATTTCTATTTGGTCGTTCATGGCCTTTTCTATAGATAAAAGCTCCACATGAACTTGCTCTAGGTTATAATACCAAGGAAGCGTAAGATGGCAATCTATATGTAGCTGCGACCCATATCGCAATACCCTGAGGTTGTGTACGTCAATCCAGGGGTCTTTGCGATTATCATTCAATACTTGGATTACCTTTTCCACTAAAGCTTCATCCGATTCATCCATCAGTCCACCAATGGACTTTCGAAGCATACCGTAACCATTTACTAAAATAAATACGCCTAGGGCAATGGACAAAATAACATCCAAAAGAACAAATCCAGTGTATTTAATAATCAATAGGCCCACTACAACAATCAAAGTACTATATGCATCTACTTGTAAATGCTTCCCATCGGCCTCGACTGCTAAAGAATGAAGTGCTTTACCTCTAGTTTTTATATATCCTCCAACCACAAAGTTAACCACTGCTGTGATCGCGATTAGCCACATACCCTCGGAAACATGCTCCAGCTCTTCGGGGAAAAATAAATTATACAGAGCTTTAACCAGCACCAGACCACCGGCAATTAGGATTAACCCGCCTTCTATAAACACGGAGAAAAACTCTATTTTCCCATGGCCATAAGGGTGGTTTTTATCTCGAGGACGAGAAGACAAGTGTACACTGTAGAATGCAAATGCTCCAGCAGCTACGTTGACTATACTCTCTGCCGCATCCGTAAAAACCGCATTCGAACTGGTTAAAAAGTATGCTACGAACTTAACCAGCATCAACACTAGACTAGATATTAAAGAGAGAGTAATTAATCTTTTACTTTTATCCATGGCTAAGGATTCGATTTAATAATTGCAATATAAGAACTTATTTATGTACCGGTAGTTTTCTATTCAAGGTATTCCCTCCAATTCTACTGGCTATAACCGATACTATAAATATTTGCATGGCATGAAACACAAGTAAAGGTAAGTAGTATAGCCCTGCATAAGGATTACCAGCAAAAAGCAACTTACCAAAGACACTACCGTGCATTAAGGATTTCTTAGACCCGCAAAACAGCAAGGTAATCTCATCTTCGTAATTCAGACGAAATACATACCTACTCAGCAGCAGCAAGATTACATAAATGAAAACAAACAATAAAACGCATGCTAGCAAAAGCAAAGAAAGATACATCCACCCAATTTCGTTGAATATGCCCGACACAAAAGAATCTGCAAAGCTCACATATACAATTAATATAACCACTGCCTTATCAAAGTTGGATAACTTCTTACTATTTCTTCTGGCCCATCCGCCCCAAAACCGCTGTAAATAAAATCCCGCAAACATAGGAACAACAATCTCAAGCAATAAAGACCGATAAATGACAAGCGTATCCAGATCCCCTTGAGCTTTTACAAAGAAACTCAACCATAAAGGAGTAATCACTATGGCTATTAACCCCGAAATACTCGCATTGAAGATCGATGCGGGAATATTCCCCCGTGCTATAGATACCAGCACTACTGATGAAGAAACGGTAGATGGCAGAACGGCTAAAAAGAAAAATGACAACCAAAAATGAAACTGTTGATCTGTATTTACAAAAGGGTAAAAAATCAACACCAGTAACGGGAATAGTAAAAATGTGGCCAGTTGAACTTGCAGGTGTAATCGCCACTTGGAGAGGCCTTGCTTGACCTCATCCTTTTTAAGCTTTAGCCCATATAGGAAAAAAACCAAAGAAACCCCCACCACACTAGTCGTATTCAACATCTCACCACCATCCCATGCGTATGGCTGAGGAAAAACTGATGCTAAGATAACTGCTCCAATTAGAGCTATTAAGAAAGGATCGAATTTAATTTTCATTCAGCACATTAATTAGATTGCCTGCACAAGTTGCGAATATAGGAAATTCAGCTAAACTCCACTTAATTTAAAATCAATAGTAATTAAACCTAGAAGATATTTCAATTTTTACAGCGTTTCCATCTTGAAATAGAAAAGGATATAATATATTTGTAATGTCATGAATGAAAAATCCATCTTATCAAACCGAATAAATAGTTTATCGGAATCGGCCACTTTAAAAATGACCCAGCTCGGCCGTGAATTGGCAGAAAAAGGCGTAGAGGTCATCAGTCTAAGTGTTGGCGAACCAGATTACCACACACCAGACCATGTTAAGGAAGCGGGAAAAAAAGCAATAGATGAAAATTTTACGCAATATTCTCCTGTCCCCGGATATATGGATCTAAGGCTAGCGATAGCAGAAAAGCTTAAAAATGAGAACAACCTAGAGTATTCTCCGCAGCAGATTGTAGTTTCTACTGGAGCCAAGCAATCTCTTTCGAATGTCATCCTAGTTTTAATAAACCCGGGAGAGGAAGTCATTATTCCTACTCCATATTGGGTATCTTATTCAGAAATGGTTCTTCTAGCAGAAGGGAAATCAGTTTTTATCCCTACAGGGTTAGACTCTGATTTTAAAATCACTGCTGCCCAACTTGAGGAAGCTATTACTCCCAAGACCAAAGCCATCATGTTCTCTTCTCCTTGTAACCCTACAGGTTCTGTTTACAGCAAAGAAGAGCTTGAGTCACTAGCAAAAGTAATCGAGAAGCACCCGAACATATTCATTATTTCCGATGAAATATACGAGCACATCAACTTTGTAGGTTCCCACGAATCTATTGCTCAATTCCCAAGCATAAAAGACAGAGTCGTGATTGTTAATGGTTTTTCAAAAGCCTATGCAATGACTGGCTGGAGATTGGGATACATTGCTGCAAACAGCACTATTGCTCAAGCATGCAATAAACTCCAAGGCCAAACGACCTCTGGAACATGCTCGATTGCTCAAAAAGCGGGAGTCGCTGCTTATAAGGGCGGACTAGAAGCGATAGAGGAAATGAAAAAAGGCTTTTCCTCACGCAGAGAGCTGGTGTATCAATTACTGAGTGATATTCCGGGTATTCAAACAAACAAGCCCGAAGGTGCTTTTTACTTCTTCCCACAAGTAAACTCGTTTTTCGGGAAAAAGGACGCTCAGGGAAACACCATCAACAATTCTTCAGACCTAGCCTTGTATCTTTTAAATACAGCCCACGTAGCGGTGGTTGCTGGGGATGCATTTGGAAATGACGATTACATCCGAATATCTTATGCAGCTTCAGAAGAACAACTGAAAAAAGCATTAAAAAGAATCAAAGACGCATTAGCGGAATTAAAGTAATTTTTTTCTCACCCCATGTATAGGATTGCTGAGCTTTGACAAGCAATCCTTGGGTGAGTTTTTCTCCCTTTAAAATAAACGCTTTTTAGCGGACATCCCTTCCACTAACCTATACATTTAAAACAGTTACCGGTATCGATTGCATGTATTTCTATTGCATCCATCTATTATTATAATTAAAATTGTGTTGATGATAAACTAAATTTAATTATAAATCGATGAACAATTGGAAATATTCTTTTACACTGCTAATCTTGGTTTTATTTTCGGCAAACCTATTTGCTCAAAACAACTACCAATCTCTTGTATGGACCGCTGATTTAGGAAACGGAAAGTATAAAAACCCCATTCTCCACGCGGATTATTCCGATCCTGATGCCATTCGGGTGGGTGATGATTTTTATATGACCGCATCCAGCTTCAACCATTCTCCTGCCTTACCTATTCTTCATTCAAAAGATTTAGTCAATTGGGAAATTATATCACATGCATTAATAAAACAAGTACCAATTGCAGCCTTTGATAAAGTGCAACACGGAAACGGTGTTTGGGCCCCTGCAATCAGATACCACAACGACTATTTTTACATCTATTGGGGAGATCCTGACTACGGCATTTATATGGTCAAAACAAAAGACCCTAAGGAAAAGTGGTCCGACCCTGTTTTAGTTTTTGAGGGAAAAGGACTGATAGATCCCTGCCCATTTTGGGATGACGACGGCAATACATACATGTCTTTCGCCTATGCAGGAAGTAGAGCGGGTATAAAAAGTGTCTTGGCCATCGCCCAATTAACTAAAGAGGGAGACCAAGTCTTAGATGATGGCGTAATAGTATACGATGGGCACGGCATTGACCCTACTATCGAGGGAACGAAACTCCACAAACGAAACGGTTACTATTATATTTTCGCCCCCGCTGGCGGTGTTTCTACAGGCTGGCAGCTTGTATTGCGTTCAAAAGACATTTACGGCCCCTATGAGAGGCACGTGGCTATGCATCAAGGGAGCTCCCCAACCAACGGACCGCACCAAGGTGCTTGGGTAGACACGCAGACGGGTGAAGATTGGTTTATCCACTTTCAGGATAAAGATATGTACGGCAGGATTGTTCACCTTCAGCCCATGCGCTGGGAGAACGACTGGCCTATTATAGGTGTCGAGAAAGAAACTAAAGGCACAGGCGAGCCCGTGCTTGAATACAAAAAACCTAATGTAGGTAAGCAATATCCTAAACAAACGCCCGCTGAGTCGGATGAATTTGAGTCTACCACTCTAGGTAAGCAGTGGCAGTGGCAAGCGAACTCCAAAGGGTTCTGGTTTATGCCCAGTAAGAACGGGCATTTGACGCTTTATTCTCAAAAAACGCCGGAAGACTATAACAACTTATTAGATGTCCCTAATATTCTTACTCAGAAATTCCCTGCAGAGGAGTTTATGGCCACAACGAAGCTCCGCTTGATTGGAAACAAGGACATCATCAATGAAAGAGCCGGCTTTGCAGTAGTAGGAGAAGACTACAGCCACCTCTTTGTACAGCAAGAAAGTGGCAAACAAACGCTTCACTTCGGAGTTTGTAAAAATGGACTTACCTCAGGTAAAGAAACTACCAGTAAGATTACAGAACTTGAAAATGAAACCTACATATACTTGCGGGTTGCTGTTCGCAAGGAGGGCATTTGCCAGTGGTATTATAGCACCGACAATAAGAGTTACAAACCTGTTGGCGATGAATTTAAGGCCCGTGCAGGTAAATGGATTGGAGCAACTTTAGGTTTATATGCTATAAGAGACAATCAGATAAATGACAGCGGATATGCTGAAATCGATTGGTTTAGAGTTGAACCTTTAAATGGAAATTAACATGCTATCAAATAGAGTTTTTACAAGCATAATTGCTGCGTTTTTTATATTAACAGTCTCTGGGCAAACGATTGACAATAAATTCAGTTTAACAGTTTCCCAGGATGGTTCTGGAGACTATTCGACCATTCAAGAGGCGATCAATCAGGTGAGAGATCACGCCGAAAAGCAAGTAGTCATCCATATTAAACCTGGCGTTTATAAAGAAAAACTCGTTATACCTACCTATAAAAGAAACGTGAAGTTAAAAGGAAGTGGTCAGGAAAACACAATAATAGAATACAACGACTATTCGGGGAAGCCCAGAGAGCACAAAGACGAAACTGGGAACCCCAATTATAGCACCTATACTTCCTACACCCTATTAATAGCTGCAAATGATTGCACGCTCGAGGATCTTACCATTGCCAACTCAGCCGGCCCCGTGGGCCAGGCGGTAGCCTTGCATATTGAATCGGACCGTGTGCAGGTTAAAAACTGCATCATAAATGGACACCAAGACACCTTATATATCGCGAAAGGGGGAACAAGGAGTTTCTTTGAAAACTGCCAAATAATTGGAACTACAGATTTTATTTTTGGTGCAGCAACAGCTTATTTCAATGCATGCACCATCACCAGTCTTAGAAACTCTTATATCACCGCGGCGTCTACCACAAAAGAAGATCCTTATGGTTTTGTATTTGAATCGTGCAAATTAGAGTCTATTGATAATTCAGTAGACAAGGTATTTCTAGGTCGCCCCTGGAGACCCTATGCAAAAACGGTATTTTTAAATACAGAAATGGGAAGTCATATAGCACCTGAAGGGTGGCACCACTGGCCGGGAGATAAAAACTTTCCCGATAAAGAAAAGACCGCCTTTTATGCGGAATACAGAAGCTTTGGCCCAGGCGCTAAAGAGCTAAAAAATAGAGTTTCCTGGTCTAAGCAATTAACAAGCAAGCAGGCTAGTAATTTCTCTAAGAAAAAAGTATTAAGAGGGTGGCTCGATTAAAACTTAAAGCACATGAAGAAACAATCCTTAGTCCTACTACTTGGACTATCCCTTATATTACTAGCGTTTAAAAACAATAAATCTCTTACTATTCACTTAATTGGAGATTCAACCGTTGCTGATTATGCACTCGAGGAAAACTACCAGCAAAATAGATTTCCACTGGTTGGCTGGGGGCAGATGCTTGGGCCATTTTTTAAAAAAAACAGCACTTGGCAATCTTCCAAGCTTTTTAAAGGAGTAGAAAACATAGATGTAAAAAACTACGCAAAAGGAGGAAGAAGCACTAGAACATTTTTTCAAGAAGGCCGCTGGCGACAAGTATTTAACGCCCTCAAGCCTAACGATTTGGTATTAATCCAATTTGGCCACAACGACGGATCTATCGAAAAAACCGAAAGGTACGTAGATGAGCAAGGTTATAAAGAGTTTTTAAGGTTATACGTTTCTCAAACAAGACTAAAAAAAGCAATCCCAATTCTATTAACTCCAGTTGCTCGGAATTATCCTTGGAAAAATGAAAAGCTAGAGAATGTACACGGTAACTACCCCGATGCTGTTCAGGAAATTGCTAGAGAAATGGATGTTCCATTAATCGATTTAAATCAATTATCGCAAGATCTTTTTACTAAAAAAGGAAGGCAACATGTATCAGAGAACTACTTCATGAACCTTCCAGCAAATACGTATGATGCTTATCCCGAGGGTCAAAAAGACAACACCCATTTTCAGATAGAAGGTGGGGAAGCGGTTGCTCAATTGGTTTTTGACGCATTAAATTCTCTCTAAGGGGGCTTAGAGTAGATTATTCAAAACGAAAGATTCAAAAAATAAATCAACAACGTTATGATAGAAAAAACAACTAGAACAAAAAGCTTCTTAAAGAAAAGTGCTTTTAGCCTTTTAATAGCACTATTTACAATCGGACTCTCTAGTTTTATCATTAAAAAACAAGACAAGATAACCATATGGATGATTGGAGACTCCACCATGTCCATCAAGGCAAAAGACAAATATCCAGAAACGGGTTGGGGCGTTCCTTTCCCAAATATGTATCAGGAAAACATTCAAGTAGTAAACAAAGCTAGAAATGGACGCAGCACCAAATCTTTTATAAGAGAAGGAAGCTGGGAAGAAGTGTATAGTGGTATGCAAAAAGGAGACTATATTTTTATACAGTTTGGTCACAACGATGAAAAAGTTCAAAAACCTACTACAGGTACGCAGATTCCTGAATACAAAGGCAATTTATCCGACTTTGTAGAGGGTGCACGAATAAAGGGTGCAAACCCAATACTCCTAACTCCCATTGTTCGCAGGGTCTTTGAGGATGGAGAACTAATAAAAACCCATGGTGAGTACCCAGAAGCAGTACGAGTAGTGGCAGATAGCTTGAATGTACCGCTTATCGATTTAACTAAAATCACAAGAGAACTGCTTTTAGAACTTGGAGAAGAGGGTTCGAAAAAATTATTCTTACACCTACCAGAAGGGCATAAAAACTATCCCAAAGGAGTAACAGATAACACGCATCTAAACGAGTATGGTGCGCAGGTTATAACCGACCTAGTGGTTGAGGAGTTAATAAGACAAAATATCCCTTTAAAAAATTCGCTTAAAACAAACTAGCTAGTATCCTAAAAAATAATTGGGCTAAAAGCCCGGCTGAGTAATCTATTTAACAAAACAAAACGAATTCTAACTTAAATTTTAAAAACGCACATCATGCTCCATTACAATAAAATTAGTAAAACCTTACTTTATTCGTTTATTGCACTCGGTCTTCCGCTAACATGTACACCCACAAAAGCATCCGAAAAAAACTTACCTCAAGTACAGAGGGTTAGCTTTCCAAAAGATACCATTAATATCAAAGACTTTGGTGCTAAAAATGACGGGCAGACACTAAACACCTCTGCAATTAACAAGGCTATTTCGGCAATACACAAGCGAGGTGGTGGCGTAGTAACTGTTCCTGAGGGCATTTGGCTGACTGGCCCTTTAAAACTTCAAAGCAACGTGAATTTACACGTAAAGCAAAGTGCAGTCATACTTTTCACCGATGACTTTAATGAGTACAAGCTTGAGCAATCCAACTGGGAGGGTGAACCCGCCTGGCGAAATGAAAGTCCAATATCTGGAAAAAACCTTGAGAACATTGCTATTACTGGCGCAGGCGTAATTGACGGAAACGGTGGCGCTTGGCGCATGGTAAAAAAATTCAAAATGACCAATGCTCAGTGGGCTAAGCTTATCAAGTCTGGAGGCGTAGTAGATGAAAAGAACGACATATGGTACCCGTCGGAAAGTGCCTATAAAGGTTCGAAAACAAATAATGCTGGGCGTGCTGCAGAGGGACAGAAGGCAGAAGACTTTTTAGATGTTAAAGATTTCCTTAGGCCTAATTTACTTTCACTGGTATCCTGCAACAAAATACTACTTGAGGGTGTAACCTTTCAAAATTCTCCAGGATGGAATGTGCATCCTTTACTATGCGAGAACCTTACTGTAAGAGGAGTAAATATCAGAAACCCTTGGTACGCCCAAAATGGTGACGGGCTAGATATTGAGTCATGTTCTAATGTCCTAGTGGAGAATAGTTCCTTTGACGTTGGGGATGATGCAATTTGCATTAAATCCGGCCGTGATGAATCGGGTCGTAAGCGAGGGGTTCCTACGCAAAATGTTTGGATACGCAATAACACCGTTTTCCATGGACACGGCGGTTTTGTTATAGGAAGTGAAATGAGCGGAGGAGCTAAGAACATTTGGATTGAAAACTGCGTATTCCTAGGCACAGATATAGGTTTACGCTTTAAAACCACTCGTGGTAGAGGAGGTATAGTTGAAAATATCTTCATTGACAACATCAACATGATAGACATTCCAGGAGAGGCTATTTTATTTGATATGTATTACGGAATTAAAGGAGACTTACCAAAGGCAGGGGAGCAAGCAAACACCAATTATGAGCTTCCTCCAGTTACCGAAGAAACTCCAAGGTTCCAAAACTTCTCTATAAGTAACATCACTGTAAACGGCGCTAAAAAAGGAGTATTTATTCGAGGACTACCCGAAATGCCAATAAAAGATATTCGGATAGAAAACATCAATATTGTTGCGGAAGAAGGAATTGAGTTAATCAAAACAGACAATCTCACCATGAAAAACATCAAAATACAAGTGAGAAAGTCAAATCCATTAATCAGCTTAGATAACTCAAGAAACATAAGATTTCATAGTTTAACTCCAACAAAACCAATAGAAACATTGGTCCTAGTTTCTGGAGAGGAAACAGAAAACATTAAATTCACAATTAATCAAACCCAAGAAGTGAAAAAGCTAAGTAAATTCATACATGGGGCGGCAAAAGACCAGCTGCAAATTAATTAGTTAACAGCATAAGGCACAACCTAGAAAGCATCAGTTCCATTAGGGCTAATGGAACTGATGCAATAAATAGTAACGGGATTACTATTATAAACAAACAACATAAACATAAGATCTTTAGTGGAGCAAGTGGTTTTTAAGTTTTACACCACTAACTTTAGCCCCAAATTTTTTCAACCTCTTCCAATGATTTCCCTTTAGTCTCTGGGACCATTTTCCAAACAAATAGCGCAGATAAAATAGCCATAACACTATAAAACCCGTAAGTTGCACTTCCACTGATTTCCATCATCATTGGATAGGTGGATGAAATCAAATAATTCGAAAACCATTGAAAAGCCACAGCAATAGCTACTGCTTGGCCTCTTATTTTATTGGGAAAAATTTCTGCAATTAAAACCCAACAAACAGGCCCCCAAGACATCATAAACGAGGCTGTATACAAAATAATAAAAAACAATGTGGACATTCCAATGATATTAAAGAAGGCTAGAGAGGCAATTCCAAACATCCCAATTGCCATTCCTATAGAACCAAGAATTAAAAGTGGTTTTCTTCCCCACATATCAACTGTAAAAATAGCCACTACAGTAAAAACTACATTAACCGCCCCCATAATTACGGTTTGCAACATTGACGCATCTTTCGTTAAACCCATGCTTTCAAAAATTCGCGGTGCATAATACAAAGCCACGTTTATACCAACAAACTGTTGAAAAACGGATAACAACACTCCTATTATAATGACTTTCCTACCATAAGATAGCACGCTTTTATTTGTTGAAGCTCGACTAATAGATTCTTTAATCTGATTAAAAATGTTCCTAGCATTTGCGTCATTGGTATTTATCTTTTTTAATACACCCAAAGCCTTTTCATTACTGTTTTTCATTACAAGGAACCGTGGAGTCTCAGGAACGAAAAGAAGCAAAACCAAAAACAATGCCGCAGGAATTGCCTCTGAAATAAACATCATTCTCCAACCAGTCTCATTAATCCACTCAATGTCTTTTCCATAAGCTATCCCCCAGTTCACAAAGTAAACGACAAGCATACCAAATATTATTGCAAATTGATTAAAAGAAATAAGTTTCCCTCTAATATTTGCTGGAGCGATTTCGCTTATATAGGTAGGAGATATTGCCGAGGCAAGACCAACTCCTACTCCCCCTACAATCCTATAAAAATTAAAAGTTAGCAGTAACTCTATACTGGGTATCCCTCTTTCGAAAAACAACATTTCAGGATATCCTGACCCTATCGCAGATACTAAAAAAAGAATAGAGGAAACCATTAAAGTCTTCTTTCTACCGATTGTATCACTAAAGAAGCCTGAAAGAACTCCCCCTAATATACAACCTACCAACGCACTAGATACCGTAATTCCGTGTATCAATGAGGTTAAACCTAAAGGTTTAATTAAAAAAAGTTCTAAAGACTTTTCAGCTCCAGAAATCACCGCTGTATCATAGCCAAAAAGCAGTCCACCAAGAGTAGCTACAGCGGTAATTGAGAATAAGTAATTTTGGTTAGCGTTCATAATATATCTTACAAATGCATATTGATTATTGCTTCATACAATTCTTGCTTGCTGCTAATTAATGGAGGTTCTGCCTTTAATGATTTCGCATGATTAGATAAATCTTCAAGAGTGAGCTTCCCTTGTTCAAATTCCTCTCCTAACCCGCTATCAAAAGAAGAATAACGTTCTTCAACCATTTTCAAATAAGGAGAACCCTCAAGGATACTCGCCGCAGACTCTAATGCTCTAGCAAATGTATCCATTCCCGAGATATGAGCTATTACCAAATCTTCTATATCTGTTGAATCTCGCCGAGCTTTGGCGTCAAAGTTAGTGCCCCCGCCTTGCAGTCCTCCACCTTTTAAAATAACTAACATAGCTTGCGTTAATTCAAAAACATCAACCGGGAACTGATCGGTATCCCAACCATTTTGATAGTCTCCCCTATTAGCATCAATTGATCCTAATAATCCGGCGTCCACAGCACACTGCAATTCATGCTCGAATGTATGACCTGCAAGAGTCGCATGATTCACCTCGATATTAAGCTTAAAGTCTTTATCCAAACCATGATGTCTTAAAAAGCCAATCACTGTTTCTGCATCAAAATCATATTGGTGCTTTGTAGGCTCCATGGGCTTGGGCTCGATTAAAAAAGTTCCTTTAAATCCTTTAGCCCTCCCGTAATCTCTAGCTAGTTTCAGCATCATCGCTAGATGCTGCTTTTCTCTTTTCATATCTGTATTAAGAAGAGACATATACCCCTCTCTGCCACCCCAAAACACATAGTTCTCACCTCCCAAGGCTATAGTAGCATCTATTGAATTTTTAATTTGGTTGGCAGCAAAGGTCATATGATCAAAGCTTGGATTTGTTGCAGCACCATTCATATATCTGGAGTGAGAAAACACATTTGCTGTCCCCCAGAGCAGCTTGATACCTGACTCCTCCATTTTAGATTTTGCATATTGCACAATCTCCTTTAAGTTACTCTCGTACTCTTCAATACTTCCCCACTCACCTATCAAGTCCACATCATGGAAACAGAAGTATTCAATCCCCAACTTTTGCATGAACTCAAAACCTGCATCCATCTTTTTCTTAGCAATCTCAAGAGCAGAGTCTCCTTTATTCCACTGGAAGCTTTTCGTCCCCCCTCCAAAAGGGTCATCCGATTGAAGACATAAGGTATGCCAATAGGCCATGGAAAATTTAAACCAATCTTTCATTTTCCGGCCATAAACAATCTTCTCAGGTTGATAATAGCGAAACGAAAAAGGGTCTCTGCTTTCTACTCCTTTATATGCTATCTTTCCAATATTTGGAAAATATTCCGTGTTATTTTTCATATACTCTAATAAATTACAAGTTTTTAGGCCACTATTTTTTTGGAGCCTTTATCATTTTCGTTAATTTCTCTTTCTCTTGGGTCGAGACAAATGTAGTCCCGCCTGTATGGTGTTTTGCTGTTTACCACACTGTAAATTGTTCTTAATAATTTGTTCATAGCATTGTTCATGATTAGATAATGAGGTTTACCCTCCTGTTGCTTTTTCTGATAGTATAATCTGTATTCCTTATTGTGCTTTACGGCTGATTTTGCTCCCATATACAGTAAGGACTTTAGTTCCTTGTCTGCAAATGGACTCGTCCTGGACTTTCCTACCATGTTCCCCGAAGCATTTGGGAACGGACACACGCCTGCATAAGAAGCTGCTTTTCGTGCCGTATCGATGGTTTTGAAGTTCCCTGTCTTGATGATCAAATCAGTGGCTATAACAAGCCCTACGCCCATCACAGAGACCGCAAGCTGATAGTTCTCCGAAAGCTCTTCATCACTCTTTATAATCACCGCCATTTCTTCCTCTACTGCCTTGATCTGCTCGTCCAAGGCATCTAAGGAAGCTTGCAGAACTCGGTTTACGCTGATGCTCTGCATAGGCATCTGTCCCCAGGCATGCTCGCCTGCTCGCAGTCTCCTCCTTGATTTAACAAGCTGTGAACGAAGTGAATACAACTGTCTGATTTCCGATACGTTTTCACTTTG
>DXEZ01000147.1 GCA_019114715.1 Candidatus Sphingobacterium stercoripullorum
GCCTCATCCATAGCATTATGAACAGCAACAACATCCATACCATCAACGGGAGCGCTAGGCATATCGTATGCTAATCCCATTTTATAAATATCTTGCATGTTAGTCGTTCTTTGAAGGGAAGTTCCCATAGCATATCCATTGTTTTCACAAACAAAGATTACAGGAAGTTTCCACAACATAGCCATATTCATGGTTTCATTAAATGCACCTTGTCTTACAGCTCCGTCTCCAAAATAGCAAACGTTTACATTTTTCGTACCTTGGTATTTCTCGGCGAAAGCAATACCAGCGCCTACAGGGATTTGTCCACCAACTATCCCGTGACCTCCCATAAATTTATGTTCTTTAGAGAAGAAGTGCATAGAGCCTCCTTTTCCACCAGAACATCCTGTAGCTTTTCCAAAAAGCTCGGCCATACAAGCGTCAGCCGATACGCCTTTTGCCAAAGCATGAGCGTGGTCACGATATGCTGTAATCAAGGAGTCTTCTGGACCAATTACAGACATAGTCCCTGCTACTACAGCCTCTTGACCAATGTACAGGTGACAAAATCCTCTAATTTTTTGCTGACCGTATAGTTGACCAGACTTCTCTTCGAACTTACGCATGAGTAGCATAGATTTATACCACTCTAAGTATGTTTCTTTAGTTATAGGTGTTGAACTCATTTTCAGACGTAAATTGTTTTTTTACTGGTTACAAATCTAACAAAACTTAAGGACATTAATTGTATATAGCGGTAAATTTTACCACTCTAATGTCATAAGTACAAATAATTTGTGAAATTAGATTTTTTATTGGCGATGCAGAAACTCTTCTATTGTTAAATAGTCTTGCTCACCTGTAATCATATTCCTGACCAAAAACTTATTATTTTCTTTTATATCTTGTTCTGAGGTGAATACTACAAATGGAATTTGCTTAGAATTGGCATAATTCAATTGCTTTTTCATTTTATCGTGCTTTGGATATACCTCAACACTTACACCCCTTCCCCTAAGTTTTTGTGCCACTTTTAAAGACATGCGCTCGGATTCCTGATCGAAATTACTTAATAAAACAACAGCACCAATGCTTTTATCCTCAGGAAACAAGTTGAGCTCTTCTAGTACATCATAAATCCTATCGGCTCCAAAAGACACACCTACGCCTGTCACATCTTTCCATCCAAAAACACCGGTAAGATTGTCATAGCGACCACCACCACCAATGCTACCCATTTTAACCTCATTGGTTTTCACCTCAAAGATACACCCCGTGTAGTAATCAAGACCACGTGCTAAAGTGACATCAAAGTCCACGTACTTCAGGTCATCTTTATTTTCCTGAAGCATCGTGTTTAAATAATCAAAAACAGAACGAACCTCTTCAACCCCCTTGCTGCCAATTGCACTACTAGTGAACTTTTCCTCCAAAAAAGATAGCTTATCTTGATAGTCTCCTTTAAATTCTAAGAAAGACTGAATTTGGTCTATTTTCTCCTGAATAAAACCACGATCTAGCAGTTCTTTTGAAACACCTACAAATCCAATTTTATCTAATTTATCAATAGCTACAGTCATATCAACCAATCGATCAGACTCATCAATTGTTTCGGCTATACCTGCTAATATTTTGCGGTTATTAAGTTTAACATTAAAATCTTTTAACCCTAATCGCTTGAGCGCTTCAACATAGATTAGCACAAACTCAGCTTCCATAATAAGAGAATCTGTACCGACAACATCTACATCGCATTGATAAAACTCTCTATATCTCCCCCTCTGCGGACGATCCGCACGCCATACCGGTTGAATTTGAAACCGTTTAAAAGGCATAGTTATCGTCCCACGATTCATAACTACATACCGTGCAAACGGAATTGTCAAATCGTAACGCAGTGCTTTATCTGAGATTTGATGTGTTAGCTTTCCAGACTCTTTGGCTTCTAGAAGCACAGAATCGGCTTTCCTTAAATAATCTCCAGATTTCAATATTTTAAAAATCAAACGATCCCCTTCCTCACCGTATTTACCAGTTAGAGTCTGAAGGTTTTCAAAAGAAGGAGTTTGAATTTCCGTATAACCGTATTTTCTAAATACGTCTTTTAAAACATTAAAAATATAATTTCTCTTGTGTACTTCTAGGGAGGAAAAATCCCGTGTACCCTTAGCTAAAGAAGGCTTTACCAATTTCATAATACTGACAAAGGTAAGCTAAAGGATTTAATTTTGGTAAAAATTACTTCAAGCAATCTTGATTAGGAACTAAAACTAATTGGAATCGTGTTCTTCTAAAATACTCAAAGCACTGCAAGCTTGTTCAGATGCCAATTGCTCAGCAACCTTTTTATTGTAATCTACACCTTTCCCTTGAAGTTCGCCATCCACATAGACTCCGATATGGTAAAGGTTATTTCCAGTTTCTTTATCTAAAATCCTGTACTCCACTTCTGCCAGACTAACCTGGCTCCATTCTATAAGGCGACTCTTGAAGTTCGTTTCGGTTTGTTCCAACTTTTGAAGATCAATATGAGGCTCAATAATCATATCCAAAAGAAACTTTTGGCAACTACGATACCCTTGATCCAAATACACAGCACCAATTAAAGCCTCAAATGCATCACCCCATATATTGGTTTGCATATTTACAGCTCGGATGTTTTTAGTGTCGTAGGTTACAAACTGATTCAACCCCATTTTCTTCGACAAAGAAATCAAACTTTTCCGGGAAACAATTTTCGAGCGTAGCTCCGTTAAAAAACCTTCGTCTTTATAGGGGTAAAGTTTGAATATCAAATCTGAAACTACTGAATCCAAAATAGCATCCCCCAAAAACTCGAGACGCTCATTACTACTTTTTGTACCGTTTTTAAGATCGACCGCAACAGACTTGTGCCGAAATGCCATTTCATAAAGCCGTATGTTGCTTGGCGCGAAACCGAGAATATTCCTCAATTTGCGTACAAACTTCCTTTTTGGGGAAAAGTATAAGTTGTATATTCCTTTTAGAGACATGGGTTCTCTAAACATCAACGAACCTCTTCAGAAAATAAGAGATTCGTTGACGTGTTAAAATTATCACCTCGACTAAATATATTAGGAAGTGAATTTCTTAAATACAATGGATGCATTGTGACCACCAAATCCAAAAGTATTACTCATCGCTGCATTCACTTCCCGCTTCTGCGCTTCATTAAAAGTAAAATTCAAACGATTATCTAATTCTGGATCATCCGTAAAGTGATTAATAGTAGGTGGAACAATATCATTCTTAACAGCCAAAATAGATGCAATTCCTTCAACTGCACCAGCAGCACCTAATAAGTGCCCTGTCATAGATTTGCTCGAGCTAATATTCAATTCGTATGAATGCTCGCCAAACAAATCAACTATTGCTTTAGCTTCACCTATATCACCAATTGGGGTTGAAGTACCGTGTACGTTAATGTAATCGATATCTTCTAAATTTAATCGGGCATCTCGGATGGCATTCGACATTACTAATTTTGCCCCTAACCCTTCTGGGTGAGTTGCTGTAATGTGGTGTGCATCTGCACTCATACCACCTCCAATAATTTCCGCATAAATCTTTGCTCCTCTTGCTAACGCGTGATCTAGGCTCTCCACAATGACTGTACCTGAGCCTTCCCCTGCTACAAAACCATCTCGATCTTTATCAAAGGGTCGAGACGCAGTTTTAGGGTCGTCGTTTCGGGTCGACAAAGCATGAAGAGCATTAAACCCTCCAATTCCTGCCTCGTTAATAATAGCCTCCGAACCACCGGTAATAATCATATCTGCCTGTCCTAGACGGATATAATTAAATGCATCTATCATTGCATTAGTGGACGACGCACACGCCGAGACACAAGAAAAGTTTGGTCCCCGAAGTCCATATCTCATAGAAATATGTCCCGGAGCTATATCCACAATCATTTTCGGGATAAAGAAGGGATTAAAACGAGGAGTACCATCGCCATGAGCGAATGCTGAAACCTCTTCATAAAAGGTTTTCAACCCCCCTATTCCTGACCCCCAAATCACTCCAATACGATTGGTGTCTAGCTTCTCAAAGTCTACTCCGGCATCTTCAACTGCCTCAGAGGTAGACGCCATAGCATATTGCACAAAAGGATCCATACGACGGACTTCTCTTTTGTCCATATAGTCGAGTGGATCAAATCCTTTGACCTCACATGCAAATCGCGTCTTAAACTTCGATGCATCAAACTTTGTAATGGTGGCAGCCCCACTTACTCCACCGATTAACCCATTCCAATAATCCGAAACAGTGTTACCTAGTGGAGTAAGCGCGCCTAACCCTGTTACAACTACTCTTTTAAGCTCCATCAATATGCTTAGCCTAATTAATTTCTAGTTAGCTTAACGATTAACTGTTAACATTTTCTTCCAAGTAAGCAATTGCTTGACCTACTGTGCTGATGTTTTCAGCTTGGTCGTCTGGAATTGCAACATTGAATTCTTTTTCAAATTCCATAATCAACTCAACAGTGTCAAGTGAGTCTGCACCTAAATCATTCGTGAAAGATGCTTCAGGCGTAACCTCATTTTCATCTACACCTAACTTCTCAACGATAATTGCTTTTACTCTTGATGCGATATCTGACATGATTTTTATAATTTAATTGTTTGATAAATCAGTGCAAAGAAAATTAATTTTCCCCACAAATCAAATCTTTTTGACCTTTAGGTGAAAATAATCTCATAATATCCCCCCTTCGACACCGCTTTTTCTCTTGTTCCTAAGTGCCAATTATAACTAATTTGGCTATTATTAGCAAATTAAACAAAAATTATTTCACGAAGAATGAATTAAAACATTTAATTGAAATTATGTTATATTTAATGTAATTTCGTCATTACAGAATACCTGATAACGCTTTGAACAAAATAATACAACGCATTCGGTTAGACATTGACTTCGATTCTGAGCTGGAATTTCAAATGATTGGAATCAATAGCCACTTAAAAGATTATCGACTTTGTCACTTTATTAATAAAAATAGTAACATTGAACTTGTTTTCGGAAAAGAAAGCCATTTTGATAGTTTAGGTAACAAAAAGGAGAAATCTGAGGAAGATTTGGATTATCATGTGGTAGAATTGAGTACAAAAAATAAAAAAACCTCCAAAAACCACTTCAAAACTTACCGATATTGTGAAGATGATTTCGAAAAAGAAGCTTATTTAATTTCTAATAAAAGTGAAGAAGGTAGATTATTAATTCCTGAAGCTTCACACTTTGATGCATTTTTAATTATTAAACATTACATCGACCAAGACGATTTTAAAAAACTATTAAAAAACATAAACTCAATAAAAGAAGTGTCCATAGCAAAGGAAATATTTCCAAAAACATTGAAATCTAAGGAAAATCTAATATTTTAGTACAATTTTAGGATAGTGTAAGAAAAACACTTATATTAATACAGCATATAACAACTGAAGAATATAATAATGGAAAAAATTCATAAGAGAACAAAAATAGTAGCGACACTTGGTCCAGCTTCCGCTAACAAAGAAACGCTTAAAAACATGGTGTTTAAAGGAGTGGACGTTTGCCGCCTTAACTTCTCACACGGCTCTCAAGAAGATCATTTACAGCTAATTAACACCATCAAAGAATTAAATCAGGAGCACGGGCTTAACATAGGAATATTAGCTGACCTTCAGGGGCCTAAAATACGTATAGGCCAAATGATTGAAGGAGGTGCGCAATTAGTAGAAGGCGAAAAAATAGATATTACTACTAATGAGCAAATCGGAGATGCCAATCGCATTTATATCTCTTATGAAAACTTCCCTAAAGATGTAAACACGGGAGAAATCATTCTTTTGGATGATGGAAAGTTACAATTACGTGTACTTTCAACCAATGAAAAAGATACTGTTAACTGCGAGGTCGTTCATGGAGGGATTTTAACTTCTAGAAAAGGGGTCAACCTACCAAACACCAAGGTTTCTATCCCATCAATTACCGAGGAAGATTACGACAACCTTTATTTTGCACTGAAGCATGGCGCTGACTGGATTGCCATGTCTTTTGTCAGAAGTGCAGAAGATATTATAAAAGGAAAAGAAATAATTGCACAACAAGGAAGCTCAGCCGGAGTAATTGCAAAAATAGAGAAACCTGAAGCCATAGAGAACATCGATGCAATTATAGATGCCAGTGACGGTATCATGGTAGCACGAGGTGATTTGGGGATTGAGATCCCTATGGAGAAGGTTCCAGGGCTACAAAAGAAAATTGTACAGAAATGTAGAAACAAATCCAAGCCTGTAATTATTGCTACGCAAATGCTCGAGAGCATGATTCAATCACCAATCCCTACTCGCGCGGAAGTGAACGATGTCGCAAACTCGGTATTAGACGGAGCAGACGCCGTTATGTTGAGTGGAGAGACTTCAGTAGGTAAATTCCCAGAAATAGTTATCGAAACTATGGCCAAAGTAATTACTCAGGTGGAATCTAACTCCTACCCATACTTTATTGAAAAAAAACCTATTGTTGAGGCGGGGTATAAAATTCCAGATGCCATTTGTAGTTCTTCCATATATCTGGTTAAAGAAACAGGTGCATCAGCTATTGCAGTTATGACTTCATCGGGATATACAGCATTTGAAATTTCAAGCTATCGTCCAGATGCAGATATATATATATTCACAGGTACAAAAAGCCTAATGACTAAACTTAGCCTTTTGTGGGGTGTTAAAACCTTTATATACGACAAGTTCGAAAGTACAGACGGCTCTATTCAAGATGTCAACACATTATTGAAACAATATAAGTTGTTAGAGGAAGGGGAAATCATCATTAACACATCCTCAACGCCTCTTCATGAAAAAGGGAAAACTAACACTATACGTGTTTCTGTAATTTAAGTTGAAATGAAAGCTTAGGTTCAGTTTTCAATATCAAAAATCAAGATACAATACTATAAAAGCAGGCTGATGGCCTGCTTTTATAGTATTAGAACAATTATATTTCAAAAAGATTTTCTTATTTTCATCAAATGAAGAACCTAGCTCCCCTTAAAATCTTAAAAGCATCAGCAGGATCCGGGAAAACCTTTAGTTTAACATTGCATTATTTAGGATTAATTTTAAATAATGAAAATAATTACCGGGAAATCCTAGCAGTAACTTTTACTAACAAAGCGACTGCAGAAATGAAAGATAGGATCCTATCTGTTCTTTTAGGCTTAGCAAAAAATGATAAGAGCGACAAAATAAACAGTTATAGGACGCTCCTATTAGAGGAAAACCCGAGTTGGACAGAAGATTTCCTACATAAGCAAGCTGACATCGTTTATCGAAAAATACTGCACGATTACACCAATTTTAGTATCAGCACTATAGATAGCTTTTCTCAAAAAATCATCCGAAGCATGAGCTTTGAACTGGGAATAGACGCCTTATATCAAGTAGAGCTCAAGACCACAAAAGTAAAAGAAGATCTAGTTTTACTGCTCAACCAGTTGTTGAATGAAAAGCCGGAGTTACTAAATTGGATTTTAACACTAGCAGAAAATAGGATCAATGAAAGCAAAAGCTGGAATTATAAAGGGACTTTAATCAACCTTGCTGAACTGCTCTTTAAGGAAGATTTTCAGATTTTCGAATCCCACATTGCGCACCAAAATTCCAGCGAGTTATTTACAAGTCTTAACCAAGCGTTAAACGATCGCCTTAATAAGTACAACAGTACCATCCAAGCGCTGGCAGCCTATTTCTGTGAAGTATACAAAGCGGCTAACATTAACGAACAAACCATTAAGGGTAAGTCTAGAAATGCACTAGTTGGTGCATTCAAAAAGTTCACAGAGCTATCTAAAGATCCTTCTGGTGGCATTGATTTAGATAAAATCATCTTACAACTAGAGAAAGATGATACCTATAAAATAGGAGCAGGAAAGGATCAATACCACGATATTGCTTTACAGCAGGATTTCGAACCTATATTATCAGAAATTAAAAAAATCAGAGCGGTATACTATCCGGAGTTTTTAAGCGATCAAGCGGTAGAGAAAAACATCTATTTTTTAAGGCTTCTAATTGAAATGAGCAGACTTTTAGGGGTATGGAGAAAAGAAAACCGAGCGCAACTGATTTCCGACACGCAATTATTACTGGGAAAACTGGGCTTAGATAAAAACAACGATCCCACGTTTATTTGGGAAAAGACAGGTAATAAATACAATTATTTTTTGTTTGATGAATTTCAAGACACTTCGGTTTTACAATGGAGGAACTTAAGTCCTTTACTCATCAATGCCCTAGCAAAAAGTAATCGTACCATTCAAGAGCATCTAATTGTTGGGGATATAAAGCAAAGTATTTATAGGTGGCGAAATGGAGATTGGCGAATACTTCTAGAGGGAGTCGAGAACGAGGTTAACGATGCTTTTAACCTTAAAAGCGATCAAAAGAACCCTTTTATAAGTAATGAAAGCTTAACCACTAACTACAGAAGCGAAGCTAATATAGTCAACTTTAACAATGCGATTTTCAAAGCCTTGCCAGAAAAGCTTCAAGAGGTCCTAAATCAGGAGGTCTATCAAAACATGAATCAAGATCAAATTGATTGGTGGGAAGCGAACGGTTTCCAAAACATGTTGACTAGGGCCTACGCAAACAGTGAGCAGCAAGTAAGTTTAAGTAAGGCTAAAAA
>DXEZ01000148.1 GCA_019114715.1 Candidatus Sphingobacterium stercoripullorum
TTTGTCATCGGCGATAAAGCATATATCGGTGGTGGTGTAGAGAACAACCAATATCCAGAAGATTTTTATGAATTTAATGGCGAAGACTTTAAGCCTATCGGAGATATCCGTAGGACTGGTTCTGAGACATTCGACGTTACACGTTCTGGAGCAGCAGTCTTTACAATTGGGAATTACGGCTATGTAGTTGCTGGTAAAAAAGGATCCGTTCTTAGCAACGTATGGAAATTTGATCCATCAAAAGATACATGGACCAATGAGCACCAAAGCCTATTAGGTTCTGCGCGTGAAAAAGCAGTATCGTTTAGCTGGGATGGCAAAGGATATATCACAACTGGAAACAACGGAAGCTCCACATTTTACGACACTTGGATATTCAACCCAGTGAGGTAATTCAATCAGTAACTTGGAGTTACCATATATTTATGAAAGGCGGTAGTTAACCGCCTTTTTTTATGTCCTTTTTTTAGTGCTCAAAGAGACACAAAAGTATTTGTATCTTTACAACTTAATAATCTAAAAGCGGAATGATGAAAACTATATTGATTACGGGCGGTGCAGGATTCATCGGATCACATGTAGTCAGACATTTTGTGAAAAAATATCCTCAATACAGGATTGTAAACGTGGATGTTTTGACCTATGCTGGAAATTTGGAAAACTTGAAAGATTTGGAGCATGAGAGCAACTACTACTTCATCAAAGGCGATATAAGTAAAATCCAAGAAGTTGAAAATATCTTCAGCTATTATAAGCCCACAGGTGTAATCCACCTAGCCGCAGAATCTCATGTTGATAGGTCGATAACCAATCCTCTTGCCTTTGTTCAAACCAATGTCATAGGAACAGTCAATCTATTGCAAACAGCACTAAAATACTGGCAGGACGACCTTCAAAATAAGCTCTTCCACCATGTATCGACCGATGAAGTGTATGGCAGCCTAGGGGAAACAGGGCTATTCAAAGAAACAACTTGTTACGATCCACACTCTCCCTATTCTGCATCTAAAGCATCTTCGGATCACTTCGTCAGGGCTTACAGCGACACTTATGCTCTCCCTGTGGTGATCACAAACTGCTCGAATAATTACGGCCCGAATCAGTTTCCTGAAAAGCTCATTCCATTATGTATTAACAACATTTTGCATGGAATAGAAATCCCTATTTACGGAAAAGGAGAAAACAGTAGAGACTGGCTGTATGTTACGGACCACGCCGAGGCCATCGATTTAGTGTTTCACCAAGGAAAATTTGGAGAAACTTATAACATAGGTGGAAATCAAGAGTCTACTAACTTGAACTTGGTGGAAATGATTTGTGATCTCATGGATCAAGAATTAGACCGCGATAAAAATAGCAGCAAAAAGCTCATTCGCTTTGTTAAAGACCGCCCAGGACATGACTTCCGGTATGCAATCGATGCCAATAAAATAAAAAACGAACTGGGCTTCAAACCCACCTATAACTTAAAGTCTGGATTAGAGGCAACAATAAAGTGGTATTTGCAAAACAAAAACTGGTTGGATAAAGTTACCTCAGGAGAGTACAAAGAGTATTATAAAAAGCATTATCAAGGAGAAAAATGAAAGGAATAATTTTAGCTGGAGGTACAGGCAGCCGATTACATCCTATTACATTGGCAGTAAGCAAGCAGTTAATGCCCGTTTACGACAAGCCTATGATTTACTACCCATTGTCCACATTAATGCTCGCAGGAATAAGAGAAATATTAATTATTACAACTCCTGAAGATAAAGAGCAGTTTCAAAAGCTTTTAGGAGACGGCACCCAGTTAGGATGTTCTTTTACCTATATGCAACAAGATGAACCTAGGGGTTTAGCGGATGCTTTTAGAATTGGCAAAGAGTTTATAGGTGAAGATTCTGTAGCATTAATTCTGGGCGACAATATCTTCTACGGCTCGGGCATGGCCAAGCTACTACAGTCCTCAACGAACCCTTCTGGAGGCACCATATTCGCTTATGCTGTTAAAGATCCAGAAAGGTACGGAGTGGTTGAGTTTAATGAAGACTTCAAGGCTCTAGCAATAACCGAGAAGCCTAAGCACCCAAAGTCAAATTATGCAGTCCCAGGACTTTATTTTTACGACAACCAAGTCGTTGACTTTGCAGAAAAAATAAAACCTTCAAGTCGTGGCGAGTTAGAAATAACAGATATCAACAATATGTACCTACAGCAAGAGCAATTACACGTTACTGTGTTTAATCGCGGTACGGCCTGGCTAGATACTGGGACAGTTGCCTCGTTAATGCAAGCCAGTCAATTTGTACAAGTCATAGAGGAACGTCAGGGTCTGAAAATTGGGGCCATCGAAGAGGTAGCCTATAGAATGGGATACATTAATAAAACTGCACTGCAGGCACTTGCAGAGCCTCTTAAAAACAGTGGCTACGGAAGCTATCTGCTATCAATCACCTAATACAGCTTGGGTTTGCTCACTTATTAAAAAACCATCGTCTGGTGTAAAAGTTTTAGGCATTTATTTGAACATTATATAAAAAACGGATACAGTGATAGTAATTCCAACACGATTAAGAGATTGTTATACTATTAAACCCAAGTTGTTTTCAGATAACCGCGGGTATTTTACAGAATCTTTTAATCAAGCAGAGTTTCAGAAGAAGACAGGCCATCAAGAGCCCTTTCTTCAAGACAATGAATCATTTTCCTCCTACGGTGTATTAAGAGGTCTGCACGGTCAGACAGGTGAAAATGCGCAGGCGAAGCTGGTCAGGGTTGTTCAAGGAGAAGTGCTGGATATCGCCGTAGATATGCGTGAAGATTCCCCGACTTACCTTCAGCATCATGCTGAGATACTGAATGACGTCAATAAAAAGCAACTGTTTATTCCCAGAGGATTCTTACATGGATTCGTCGTCTTATCCCCTACGGCCATCTTTCACTATAAGTGTGATAACTTTTACCACGCCGAATCAGAATGGGGCATTCGATACGATGATCCAAGCTTAAAAATCGATTGGATTTTACCTCATGCACATCTTACAATTTCAACGAAAGATCGCGCATTACCCTATTTGAACATTTAATCAGAGTAAGATGAAAAAAATTCTAATAACGGGTAAAAAGGGGCAATTGGCACAAGCCTTAAAAGCTGAGTTCGATGCTATAAAAGATATCGAAGTTTATTTTTTGGGGAAAAATAATTTAAACTTAGAAAATCCCCGAAGTATCCAAGGGACACTCGCACAAATAGCACCCGATTACATTGTTCATACTGCCGCATATACTGCAGTAGACCTAGCAGAAGACTATCCAAAAGTTGCATTAACAATAAACCAATACGCAACTGAGGAAATTGCAAAATATTGCAAAAAGCACAACTGTAAGCTCCTAGCTATATCCACCGACTATATTTTTGATGGCAAAAATAATTCTCCCATCAAAGAAGAAGAACCCCCTAATCCTATCAATGCCTATGGTAAAAGCAAATGGTTAGCCGAACAAGAAATATTGAGTTATTTAGAAAACCAGGCGATCATTATTCGCACGAGCTGGCTCGTTTCCTCTTATGGGAATAATTTCGCCAAAACAATGACAAACTTGTTTAATAGTGGTAAAGAAAGCATCCGTGTAGTCGCCGACCAGCAAGGCTCCCCAACCTATGCCCCCGATTTAGCGCAAGCCATTAAAACCATTATTTTAAATCGAAAATGGATTGCGGGTATCTATCACTATGCAAACCGGGGAAGCTGTACTTGGTACGAGCTTGCACTGTATATAAGAGACTTCAACGGGTTTAAAACAACCATTTACCCCATAACCACCCAAGAGTTCAATGCAAGAGCACAAAGGCCACAATACACGGTACTAAGCACCCAAAAAATACAAGACACCTTTAATATTGTTATTCCAGATTGGAAAACAAGCCTCAAAAAAATGTTTCCCCTATCTCCAATCCAATAGCTACTGCCACTTTCAGGGTGCCGTCAACGCGGCCCTACGGAAGAATTTAGATGGCGTTTTTCTTTTTATATTGATTGCACCAATATCCAAAATAAGCGATAAACGCAAAGCATAGCAAAGGAATGCTAAAGCCAGTAGCCATGCTAAAGTGATCCGAGATCCATCCCATAATTGGAGGACAGAACGCGCCCCCTGCTACTGCCATTACCAAAAAAGATGACCCTTTCTTTGTTAACCCTCCTAAATTGTCTAAACCCAGTGCAAAAATGGTAGGGAACATAACAGACATAAATAAGTAAGTAGTAAACAAGGAAATTACCGATAACCAACCAATATCAAGCACTACAAGGCCTACTAACACGCAGTTAATGGTTGCGAATACCAATAGTAAAATATAAGGTTTTAAAAACTTCATAATATAGGCACCCACTAAACGCCCTATCCAGAAAGCGCCCATACCACCAATTGCTAAAATCACAGATGCTGCTTGTTCATTGTTTTTCGGCATAAAGAACTCACCAAATCCTCCTAAATTAGACATCATGTTACTAATTGGCGTCAAAAGATCCGGCACGGCTTCAATCACATAGTTTATAAAAAACGAGTTGGTTCCAGTTTGTGCTGCAACATACAGAAACTGTGCGATTACAGCCATAATAAACATAGGGTGTTTTAAAAGAAGCTTCATTGGTGGATCTTCGTCTTCTCCTTCTTGCTCTTCCTTGATTTTAGGCAGTTTGATCAACATAAAAACCAATAGGACAACCAATACAACACAACCTATCAACATATAAGGGGTGACCAAGGAGTCAAACTTATCTTCTTCTCCCTGAGCCTCCATTCCAAAAACAAAAAACCCACCAATTAAAGGGCCTAAGATCCATCCTAAGCCGTTAAAAGATTGTGAGATGTTAATTCTTTGTGCAGCGCCATCTTTACTCCCCAAAACCGTAGAATATGGATTTGCAGCTGTTTCTAGGAACGTCAAACCACAAGCTATTACAAATAGAGCGATCAAAAAAGGTAGAAAAGTACCATACGAAGCGGCTGGATAAAAGAGAAAACACCCAGCAGCAAATATTACTAAACCTAATATAATCCCTTTTTGGTAGTTATATTTTTTTATAAACATACCCGCAGGGATAGCCATAACAAAATACCCTATATATAAAGAGAATTGTACAAATCTTGATTGCGCTTTAGAAACATGCAATAAATCTTGGAAGTGTTTCGCCAATACATCCAAAAAACCATGAGCAAAACCCCATAGGAGAAATAAGATACAAATAAATAAAAATGGGAATAGATAATTAGCACCATTCTCCCCTATTAAAAGATTGCTCTTCTTCTTTGTCACACTTTCCACTTGTTTCATTTTTTATATATTTTCAGGTTAGATCTCATTTATATAAGAACAACTTATTGATTATTGCAAATCAACAGCCTCTCGCCTCAATTAAAGTAATCCTATCCAATATACCGTCTACCATTCAGCCAATAATGGCCACAGCGGTATAATTTTATTTAGAACATTCATCTTGAAACGCAAATATAGAAATATTCTTCAAATACCGCAGGTATTTTTAAGCTTTCTCTTTGCTCCTGCGCTACCCACCATGTAATCTCTATGGTCTCAAAAGCAGGCAGGCACCACTATTAAGTAGATCAAAGGTATCCGAAACAAGAATTATTGTACTACACGCTTACTCGAATCAAATTTCAAATTTTAATACTCTTGAATTCTATATCTTTGCATCATGTTCAGCGATACGCGTAAAAGGATTTTAGTAATAGGCTTAGTGTGGCCAGAACCCACCTCATCGGCAGCAGGCTGGAGGATGCTTCAATTATTAGGTGCTTTTAAACAGGAAGGCTATGAAATCTACTTCCTATCATCAGCACAGCAGACTGAGCACAGTTTTGACCTCACAACAGAAGGGGTCCACGTCTATACGATACAAATCAACGACTCTGCAATCGACAGCTTACTAAAAGAGATTGACCCCAGTATAGTTCTATTTGACCGCTTTATTACTGAAGAACAATTCGGCTGGCGAGTGATGGAAAATCTGCCTAATGCCTTAAGAATATTGGACACCGAAGATTTACATAGTTTAAGACATCTACGTGGCGAGGCGATTAGTGAGGTGGAATTGCAATCTAAGCCTGAAGCTTGGAATACAACTTATGCCCTTCGCGAGCTTTCCTCAATCTTACGCTCGGATTTAAGTCTAATGATTTCTAAAAAGGAGATGGACTTATTAACAAAGACACTGCGCATTTCAGAATCTCTATTACACGAAATTCCATTTATGGAAGCTCCTTTAACCCGTGAACAGCTTACCCGGACTTTGAGTTACCATCAGAGAAAACACTTTGTATTTATAGGGAACTATTTGCACAAGCCTAATAAAGAAACCATCAAGGTATTGGTAGAAAATATCTGGCCAAAAATTAGGGCAAAAGACTCCTCCTTAGAGCTTCATATATACGGTGCTTACATGCAGCCCAATCATACCCACTACCACAATCCCAAAAAAGGTATTTTCGTATACGGGCGCGCAGAAAATGCTAGAGTAACCTTAGAGAGATATCGAGTTCTATTGGCCCCTATACCATTCGGTGCGGGCATTAAGGGCAAAATCATTGACTCTATTGCCTCGGGAACGGTACCCTTAACAAGTCCTATTGGAGGGGAGGGAATATTTAATCGTGACAACAATTCCTTTTGTATTAGTCTTCTAGAAAACTTCCCTACTCAAGCTTTGGAACTTTATAAGAACCAAGATCTATGGGACCAAATTAGAGAAGATAACAGGTTACTTTTCAACGATAAATTCAACCAACAAACCCATACTTCCCAGCTTTTGGATCGAATTGAGCGTATAAGAAAGAATCTCAACACCCACCGATCTTCAAATATTATGGGAAGTATACTCCAGCTCAATCAAATGAGGGCTACCAAGTATATGTCCCTTTGGATTGAGGAAAAAAACAAAACTAAACACGAGTAGCCTTCACGTTTTAAACGGAAGTTTACAGATCGGTAAGCTTGACTTCAAAGAGCTTACTCCAGTTTTTGCCTGTAACAAAGACCCTATCATTTGCTTTATCATAAGCAATACCATTCATCTCGTTGTCTGCAGGGCTCCTGTTTTCAGTATACATCCCTTTGAAGTTTATCTTTTGCTCTACTGCTCCAGTTTTCGGATCAATAACAACAATCAAATCTTCTTGAGAGTAAATATTCGCCCAGATCTTTCCATTTATAAATTCCAGCTCGTTCAAGCTATCCACAGGCCCGTTTTCATCGTGTACATACACAACATGTTTACTTTTATAACTCTGCGAATCAAGGATATAAAGCTTATTTGAACCGTCCGTTTTATAAACATGTTCTCCATCGTAACAAATACCCCAGCCTTGAGTACGATCTTGATAATCAAAAGTACTCAACAGTTCAAATGTATTGAGGTCATATACAAACCCTACATTTTCCATCCAAGTCAACTGAATAAGTTTATTGTCAATTATTGTTAACCCTTCTCCGAAATATTGATCGTCTAATTCTATTTTTTGGAGAACTTCTCCAGTTTCAAGACGTACTTTTCTTAGTGAAGATTCTCCGTATTTCCCTGTCGATTCATATAAAAACCCATTTTTAAACTCCAATCCTTGGGTAAATGCCTTTGTATCGTGAGGATACTCTTTGACAACGGTGTATCCCATTTTTTTTGCTGGTGGAGGCACAATAACAATGTTGCTATAGGCTATATCTTCCGACCCAGAGTAATAAACTTTCGCCGATAAATTATAGTTCCCAAAACCCAGCTCTTCTGTAGACAGGTTAACCTGGCCAGTATCTAAAACCCTTTCTTTAGCTTCCCCATTCAAGGATATTACGATTGAATCTATACTGGTTTCCGGATACTTAAAATTAAGTGCTAGGACATCGCCTTTTGTAACATGGGCGCCAGATTTAGGATGGATAAACTCAAACTTGCCTTTTTGGCTCTTACAAGAAAACACACTCAAAATGAGGAAAAGTGCTGTCCCCATCCAAAAAAAACTTAGATTATGTCTCATTTATATTATTTTGATCTTTCTAATAAATTCTCTATACAGACTCCACAGGTGGTTCGTTTTAAATTAAACCTCAGAAATATACGACTATAATATTTATTTTGTAATGATATTACCTAAAAAATTCCCCAAGGTTTTTTCTGCTTGTTTAAGCAATTGGTACTTGGATAATAAAAATTGAACGCTCTGCTCGTCCTTTTCATCCTTGAGTTGTTTTGTCAATTCTTCCATATCCATCTGAACGGATTTCTTTTGCAGACGGAAAACACATTGTAAAACTACATCTTTTAACTTCTCTTCTTCCTTGGCTATATAAATTTTCCTTTTATCGTCGTTCCAGTTTGGACTCAGCTCATACTTTTCAGCCATACAATCCACTGCTAGAGCCGCTATTTCTTGATCTTCACTAGAAATGAATTCCTTTGCACTTGGCACCACCTGTTTTTGAGCTTGCTCTTTAAAAATATCAATCACTTTTAAAGATGGTGGATCTAGAAACTCTATACTCCGCAAATTCCATAATATATAGGGAGCAATCTTAGATGGTTTTTCCTCCCATTCCGTTAAGCGGTCTCCATAATGCAGCAATACTCTTATCACTTCTCGCTCCAGCTTCACCCTGTGGGTATCCAGCTCCTTTTTCTCTGACAGCGGATGATGCCCTGAGGCTGCAGCTGCTATTGCATCTTGTGGATCTGCTAAAAGATCTGGAGGCGGTTCCTCAAACGGCTCTTGCACTCTTCTTTGCTCACTTGCGCTAGCCTGCGCTTGACGCTTTTTACTTTTCTGAATCCGTATCTTATTAAGTTCTGCTAGAACTATCCGCTCTTCAATTCCTAATGCAGTGCTACAATGCTTAATGTAAAAGGACACCTTTATTTCATCGGGAATAAGGGCAATATCTTCCATTATTTCTCGGATTCCAGTGGTCTTTTTTAAAGGGTCGTCCCCAGCTTGCTCCACTAGACTCCTAACTCTAAAGTGAATAAAATCCTCCCTTTTCTCTTCTACGAGCTTCTCAAAACCTGTTTTCCCATGTTCTTTGATATAAGAGTCTGGGTCATGCCCTTTAGGAAATAACAACACACGTACGTGCATTCCTTCCTCAAGTAGTATCCTAGCCCCCCGATTAGCCGCCTGAATACCCGCATCATCCCCATCAAAGAGTAAAGATACTTGAGATGTATAGCGCTTAATCAACCGAACTTGCCTCTGCGTTAGTGCGGTTCCTGATGTCGCTACTGCCTGTTCAACACCCGCCTGGTGCAAAGCTAACACGTCGAGATAACCTTCCACCAAATAAGCTTCATCAACATTGGCGATCTCCTTTCTAGCTTGATGAAGGCCGTATAAGACTTCAGACTTATTGTATACCTCACTATCCGATGAGTTTACATATTTCGGGGTTTTCTTATCCGATTTGAGGGTCCTCCCTCCAAAACCTAAGACACGTCCCGTTAAGCTATGAATTGGAAAAATAACGCGCTCACGGTATCTATCGTATAGGCTTCCATCGTTTCGTTTAATTCCTAAGCCTATCTCGCTTAGGAGCTCTCTGGAAAAGCCTGCTTTTTCGGCTTCCTCGCAAAAGGTGGTCCAGCCACTCGGAGCATAACCTAAATTAAACTTCTTAATGGTGTCCTCACGTAAGCCCCTTTCAATAAAATAAGATAGACCTACCGTCTTCCCTTCAGCCGTATTCCAGATCTGATTTGCAAAGAACTTCTCTGCCCACTGGTTTAGAATAAAGAAGCTCTCTCTTTTGTCCTGCTTTTGGATCTCTTCAGGACTTCTTTCAACCTCCTCGATTTCAATGTGGTACTTCTCGGCCAGGTAACGAATCGCCTCTGGGAAAGAGTACTTCTCCAGTTCCATTATAAAGCGTACAGAGTCTCCTCCTTTACCGCAACCAAAACATTTAAAAATTCCTTTACTGATAGAAACATGGAAAGAAGGAGTTTTTTCATCGTGAAATGGACATAATCCTATTAAAGATGTGCCTCTTTTCTTCAGGTCAACAAAATCTCCAACCACCTCCTCCACACGAGCGGTGTCCATGACCTTATCTATT
>DXEZ01000149.1 GCA_019114715.1 Candidatus Sphingobacterium stercoripullorum
TAGGATTTAGGTTATACGCTGCTAAGGCTTCCTTGGTCTCTACTAGCTCCCCTTTGAACCACACCTTACCATGACCAATCAAGGGTAAAAACAGGTGCGATAAAGGCGCTAAATCACCCGATGCTCCAACGGACCCTTGCTTGGGCACCGCCGGAATTACATCTTCTTGGATATGCCACATAATCCTATCGATTGTATCTAGCTGAATTCCCGAAAACCCTTTAGATAGGGCTTGAACCTTAAGAATCAACATTAACTTGCTAAGCTCTACATCGATTAGCTCACCTACACCCACTGCATGGCTCTTAAGGATATTTTCCTGCAAAGTTGCCGTTTCCTTGGCATCGATCCGAGTGGTACATAAAGGGCCAAATCCTGTATTTATTCCATAAACAACCTGACCAGCATCGACTATGTTTTGAACGCGCTTTGCGCTCTGGTCAATTAGACCTCTAGTAGCATCAGTTAATTCACCTATAACCTCCCCTCTAGCAATGCCAATCGCTAGAGAACTATTTAATTGTTCTTCTCCGTATTTAAAAACTCTCATTTCATTCATCTTTATACTTCAAATTTACTTGCTATATTTGATAAATAACAATACTATTTTTCACAACAATTGATAACTATGAATTATCAAATAGAATTGAGGCATTTACATTATTTCAAGATGGTTGCAGAAGAGTTGCACTTTAGAAGAGCTGCAGAAAAGCTTTTTATAGCACAGCCGGGTTTATCTCGCCAAATAAAGCAGCTCGAGGAGTATTACGGCACTCCTTTGTTTTTGCGCAACAACAGAAATGTAGCCCTCACCAGCGCAGGAGAATATTTAAAGAAAGAAGTGGATATTATCTTCAATCAGCTATCAAAAGTAAAAGAGCATATTGAAAAGGTAGGTGAGGGAAAAATCACCTCGCTGAAACTAGGGTTCATAGGATCTGCCGTTCAGACCATATTCCCTCAATTGCTAGTTCGCTTAAAAAAACAGCAGCCCTTAGTAGATATTACTTTAAATGAATTATCTAATGAAGTACAACTGGAAATGCTGAGGAATCACAAATTGGATTTTGGCTTTGTTAGAATGGACAGTGCATTCCCACCACTGCAATCAATTCCCATCGTTACAGATCATTTTTCTATAGTAGTCCCCAAAAAAGAGAAGTATAAAAAGCTTAATAAAATAAATTTAAACGATTTCCAGAACGAGTCATTCATACTATTTTCAAGAGAATATAGCAGCTCGTATTACGACCTGGTAATGAGTATATTTAAGGACCACGGTTTTAAGCCCAATGTAACTCTTAAAACCGTCAATGCCCTTACTATTTTCAATTTGGTGAAAGAAGAAATGGGAATCGCTATTGTTCCCTCTTCGTTAAAAAAAGGGTATCACACACACGTTGACTTCTTAAGCTTATCCCATTTACCGCAGCGCACCACACTTTCACTTCTATGGAATGAGGAAAACAGGAACCCGGGTATACCCCTAATGATAAATACAATTAAAGATATGCTTCAAGCTCATGTTAAATCTAATTGATGCATTCAAAAGTATTCATCCGCTTGTTAGTAGCACTGCCCTATAAAGCGCATATTTTAGATTGAATTTAGTGGGCGTATTTTTGTAGTATCCCAAAAAACGTAAATATATGATTTCCCAGATTGATCAGTGGAAAAAGAGCAAACAGTCCCAGCGAAAGTGTTATCAAAATAAGAACAACTGCGCACAGGCAGGTAGAGTGATAAATTTTCCAAACTCCAGAGGGCAAGAAAATATTCTTTTAAAATTTAAACCTTGTTGATATAATAAATTGTCTCGGCCTCAACTCGAAAGCGGTTTGTATCAGTTCATTAGTACTGGAAAATTGCTGTACGTATTGATTCTTATTCAAAAGGTTCTGCCCATTTACCTCAATATCTGTATTCCACCTTTTGATATGGTACCGGTAAGTCAAATCTAGAAAGTGTTGGTTTTTTTGGCTTTTTATATTATTGGTATAAAGTGTATTGCTCAGTATTATACTGTGCAACTGCGCTGGGAATATAGTCAAGTTCAGATAGTGATTATTGTATGTCATAACCTGCTGATTGTCCGCATAAATAATATTATTACGCCCATAAGTGGTCTTATAGTCACCTAAAATTACAGAAGACAAGCTGTTGATAATTTCAAAACTCCCAGATTGCTCCGTGTTTTTTTGCTTATCCATTAAGCCGTTCAGCAAATAGTCTGCTTCCCCCCACCTGATCGCCATATTGAGCTTAGCAATTGTTTTTATGCTTGGAAAAAAGCGAGAGACTCCTCCCGAAATCACTTGGTTTTTATTAGCACTTTGTTGATTTACTATACTTGTTGTATATCTTCCCGATTCATCAATAATTGAACTGAATATATAATCCCGCTGGCCGCTTGTATAATTGTAACTCAAATTAGCAAAGCTAGCTTTCAAAGTGTTCTTATAGTTATATTCCACGCGACCTGATTTATTGTTTATCTGTAGTAAACGTGCATTGTAACGTCTCATATTACGGTATTCACTGATGATATATCCGCTGTACAAGTTATTCAAATCTCCGAAACTCAGCCGCTTCGAGAAAGAAGCAGAAAATTCATTTCTTGAATTTAGCAAATAAGTCAATCCGGCAGAAGGGTTAAAGGATTGCTTAAAATTATATTTTTCGGACTGAGCCTCCTGCTGATTCATATGGAAATAATATAGATTGTAGGGAGTATTAACATTTATTTTCCATTTTGCTTTTTCCCAACTTATAGCTAGTCTTAATGCTAAGTTAAGTTGAGAATTGTGCATATCGTTGATATACTCCTCCCCCAACATAATCTGGCTATTATTGTCGGTTATTTGTATATCTGTATTTAAATCGTTTTGTTCATAATTCACAGCAATAGCCGGTGCAAATGTCCAATGTTTTACTTTTCTCATAAAGCTCAAACTTTGGTCTGCAGAAAATTTCTTTACGACTACTTGCTGCTGCATCTGATCATAAGGCCTTCCTTCATTTAATATACCTTCAAACTGTCCAGGGCTTACGAGTAATTGTTGCGGTGTATGGTTATACCGTATGACAGAATTAATATTTATCAATTGCTTACCAATAAGACGAGCTATAGATAAGCTGTTCAATAAAGCTTGATCAGTATGATTTTTACGTTGGTCGATAACATCTGAATCGTTAAACAGAAGATTCCCTACGTCCTTACCAATTGTTTTACGCAATTGAGTGCTATTTCGTAAATAAATATTTTTCTCATTCTTTTCAAGGTGCATACCAAAGTCAATTACTTGATTTTGGTAATTATTATCCAAACTTTCGTTACTATAAATAACATCGTCCGTCGTAAAATACTTTGTTGCAGTAAACCCTTTTCTTTTCCGTGTATCGTGATAGTAGGACACATTTCCTTTTAACTCCAGTCCATTTTGAAACTTTTTTATTGCATTTGAACTAATCATAAATATTTTATTGTCGAGCCATTTTTTCTCGTCAAAATCTGGGCTTGCGACGTCTCTCACAGTTAGAAAAGAATTCCCTTCATTCATTGAAATCTGCTCCTCTAACAAACCTCCACTTGTGTAAAAAGCCTGTAATTCTTTTGATACATCACGGCCTGAGTTATTTGTTTGAAAAGTGTTTACGATCTGAAAATTCTGTCCAAACGTCATAGGAGTCAAATTCACATCCCACAACTCCGGCTTATAACCGACGCCTATTTTTCCAGAACCAGTTGTCGTGAACCTCTTCAATGCTATATTTAAGGATACCTCATTAGAAAAAACTAGAGAATCTAATATTTTAATAGGCTGGTCGTTTTCAACAATTTGAACTTTCGCCACTGCGTCCGCCGGTAGATTATTATTAATCACTCCGTACCTTCCTTCCATCAAATCCAAATTGTTAACCATATATTTATGTATAGGCTTTCCCTGATATAAAATTTGGTCATCTAACATTTCTATACCAGGAAGTTTTTTTATGACATCTGCTATTACGTGATCTTGTGCAGATTTAAATGTATCTACATCATAGTTAATGGTATCTTTACGCCTATAAATCGGGATGTTTTCAGCTTTCACTTCCCGGATCTGCCTTGTTTCTTGCTTAAGTTGATAAACGTAGTCAGCTGTTTTATTAGCCACTAATGCTGATTTATGCGCATAGTTTATATGCTGAAAGTCTAATTGTACACTGTCTCGTTCATTGACTTTTATAGCTAAGCTAAACAATCCGTCATTATCCGAGCGCGTAAAACCTAAAATTGCAGCGCTACCCTTTAATTTGTAGGATACAGAAACATTGCCAATTGGTTTATCCACATCATCTAATAACTTTCCTGAAATTATGGTTTGTGCATTAATGGTTTGTATAAGGGCGAGAAAAATAAG
>DXEZ01000150.1 GCA_019114715.1 Candidatus Sphingobacterium stercoripullorum
AACCAAGAGTTGCGCCTTTTTGAGCTCACTAATAATATCCGAAGCATAAATCTCTCCTTGAGAAATTATGCTTAGAATACAATACTCAAGTATTCCCTTACGCATTTGAATTTGTGTGTTTTCTGCAATCATACTATACAAAGATATAGGTTTTAAATCGTACTTTGCAATACAAAGTACCATGTCAAACTATAACGCACTGAAGCACAGTCAAATAATTTTTAAATTATTTTTTCTCAGGTAATTAAAAGGTTAAATAATGAAAAGTTATTTCGTTTTTAATCTTATTATATCGACTTTCGCCCTTGATGCGAGTATTTGTAAATTTCTTTCTTCCGGTTTTTTGGGCAGTCGTCATGATCGTCCTTTTTACCATGCCTCCAAGTGCAACTCCAAACGTTCCACATTTCGAGGGTTTTGATAAATTAGTACACTGCGGAGTTTTTTTTGTGTTTACTTCTTTATTGCTCCATAGTATTATCCTCAATAGCAGGAAATCGGCCCGGAAAATAAATAGCTGTATTTGGGTATTTATCATTGCGACAAGCTTCGCATTCTTAACCGAAGGGATACAATTATTTCTGACTAAGTCTAGACATGCAGACTGGTGGGATATATTCGCCGATATGGTGGGTATAGGTATGGCAATTTTTGCCTTCTTATTATTCTTCTATAAAAGGACTAAAGACTCAAGTAAAAGCAGCTAGCTGACTAGCAATTGTAGGCCAGCCGTATTTCATCTTATTTTTCTTTAATAGCCAATTGGCCGCAAGCTGCGTCAATATCTTTCCCCCTACTCCTACGCACGGTAACACTGATATTTTGGGACTCTAAATAGGCTGCAAACTGGTCTATCTTGTCTTCCTCTGCGTTTTGGAAGTCGGCCATCTCAATAGGGTTGTATTCAATTAAGTTAACTTTACTAGGGATCTGCTTACAAAAAACTGCTAATTCTTTGGCGTCTTCAATGGTATCGTTAAAATTATTGAAAACTATATATTCAAATGTGATTTGATTTTTCGTCTTACCATGGAAATACAAAAGAGCATCCTTTAATACCTCTAGTGAGTTTTGCTCATTGATAGGCATGATTTTATCTCTTTTCTCATCATTCGCTGCATGAAGAGAAAGGGCAAGATTGAATCTAACAGCGTCATCACCGAGCTTCTTTATCATTTTAGCAATTCCTGCAGTGGAAACAGTAATTCTACGTGGAGACATATTCAATCCATCCTCTGAAGTAATTCGATCAATGGCTTTTAACACCTGTGAATAGTTAAGCAAAGGCTCTCCCATGCCCATAAATACAATATTGGTTAATCCCTGACCGTAATTTTTTAAGGCCTGCCGGTTAATTAACACTACTTGATCGTATATTTCTTCCGCATACACATTCCGCTTCCTATCCATATAACCTGTAGCACAGAATTTACAACTCAAGCTACAACCCACTTGGGAGCTTACGCATGCTGTCATACGGTCGGAGGTCGGTATTAATACACCTTCAATCTTCTCTCCATCAAATAGCTTAAAAATGCTCTTTATAGTTTTATCAGCAGCAACCTGAAGACTCTCTACCTCCACTTCCCTAAAAAAGTAATTTTCGATCAGCTTTTCTCTTAGCCCTAAGCTCAAATTACTCATTTGGTTAAAGTCCACACAAGACTTCTCCCAAAGCCACTGGAATAATTGCTTGGACCGAAATTTGGGTTCATTTAGCGCTACCAATTGCTCTTGAAGCTGCTCTAAACTCTGTTCTCTAATTGCTATTTTTTTCTCCACTATGGTGCAAAGATAGAGAGTTTTTTTCACGGGTCCTAAGGAAATCACTGAATTACAATCGTATTGTGCCGCTAGAAAGAAGGAAAAAGCCATTCCGTAGAATTTGACTTAACTTTTTACGCTAGCACGACATTAAGAAGCCAATCGCAATGCCCGTTTACGAAGAAATAGGAGAACTCGCACCAGTCCCAACCTTACTACCCGATTATTTGGAAAGTATATGCCTAATCTTTTCTTTTAATGAAGGCAAAACATCGGTTTTAAACCAAGGGTTTTTATTCTGCCAAATGAAATTCCTAGGAGATGGATGGGGAAGGGGAAAATACTTCGGTAGAAACTCGTGATAATGAGAGACATTTTTTGTCAGTGTTTTATAGCCGTTCTTTAAATAATATTTTTGGGCATATTGACCTATTAACAATATTAGCTCTAAGTTTTCAATCTTTTCAATGAGATTGCCGTGCCAAAGAGGCGCGCAAACTTTAGAAGGAGGCAGATCGCCAGATGGTCCCTTACCGGGGTAACAGAAGCCCATAGGAACAATTGCAAATTTATTGGTATCATAGAATTCTTCAGGGGTTACTCCAAGCCAATCCCTAAGGGCCTGACCACTGGCATCGTTCCAAGGGATTCCGGTTAAGTGGACTTTTCTACCAGGAGCCTGCCCTACAACCAAGATTTTACTTTGCGAACTCGCTTGTAACACCGGATTGGGCTCAAGAAAATCTTCACACACCCGGCATGCTCTAATAACCGAAATTAAGTCATCCATACTTTTTGCCTTTTGATTTGAAAATGTATCTTCGCCCATAATTTTGTTTTAGCAAAGTAGTTAATTTTTGTTAAACAAATCATAATTGGCCCGTTTTATGCGTTATATAGCGTAGACAGTGTAACCAACTGGTTACAATAGTAAGAAGAAATTACATGGTTATGTTCAAATTAATTAATCTAAATTCTGTAATAGTAGCTCTCATTTTATGTGCTGGAGCAACGGGCTTAACAAGCTGTAACTCTGGCCGCACAGAAGAAAGTGAGCTTCAAAGCAAAGGGATTGCTTTACCTGTACTGAGGATTGACACAAGTGACGCCACTACTGTGAAGAGTTACCTAGGTACAATAGAAGGTAAAGTGAATGTGGAAATCCGTCCGCAAGTGGTTGGAATATTACAGGAAATATACGTGGATGAAGGGGTGTTCGTAGAAAAGGGCGAAAAGTTATTCAAAATAGATGCCTCTTCTTACCAAGAGGAGTTAAATAATGCCGTGGCTAATCAAAATGTAGCCAAAGCAAAGCTTGAAAACGCAAAATTGGAAGTCGAAAGACTACGTCCTTTAGTTGAAAACGACGTAATCTCACCTGTAAGGCTGGAGTCTGCTCTCTCTGACTATGAAGTTGCGAAAGCGACTTTAGATCAAGCTGGAGCAGCGGTTAGAGGGGCGGAGATTAGCAAAGACTATACAATAATCACTGCACCTGTTAGCGGATACATTGGCCGCATTCCTAAACGAATTGGAAACTTAGTTAGCAGTAGCGATAAGGAGCCATTAACTGTATTGTCAGATGTTCAAGAGGTATACGTCTACTTTTCGATGAATGAAGCTGACTTTTTATACTTCACCAAATTAAAAGCCAAAGAAGATAGCATAATGGGTATAGAATACGATAAAAGACATCGTTTAAACTTTCCTGATGTATCGTTAATTTTGGCCGATGGTGAGGAGTACAGTAGCAAAGGTGTGGTCGACGCCATTAACGGGCAGGTCGACAGAAATACAGGAGCAATATCTTTAAGAGCTACGTTCCCTAACGAGAAAAACATATTACGTTCCGGAAGTACCGGTACGCTCAAAGTATCTGAATCGAAAGAAGGAGTAATACAAGTTCCACAAATTGCAACCAGTCAATTACAAGACAGAACCTTTGTTTTCGTATTAAATAAAGAAAACAAAGCGGAAACAAGAAACGTCAAAATAGGTGGCAAAAGTAAAGATCAGTATATCATTACTGAAGGTTTAAAAGTGGGAGACCGTGTAATTCTTTCAGGTTTAGATAAAATCACTGAAGGCTCAGCTATTCTGCCTTTAGAATAATTAAAACTATTTTTTATTAATGCTTATAGAAGTAGCCTCAAAGCTATTTCTATGGGCAATTCTAATTGAAATATGATTAAAACTTTCATTAGTAGGCCCGTATTGGCAACTGTGATTTCCATCATATTGGTCATACTGGGTATTGTAGGCTTAGAGTCTCTTCCCGTTACCAGATTCCCAGATATTGCGCCTCCAAGTGTAGTGGTTTCTTTGAGTTACCCTGGTGCGAACTCTGAAACAGTAGCCGAGAGTGTATTGCTTCCCGTAGAAGAAGCTATTAACGGAGTAGATGACATGACCTACATCAAGTCATCAGCAACAAACTCTGGATCAGGATCCATACAGGTTTTCTTTAAACCTGGAACAAACCCCGATATTGCCTCGGTAAACGTGCAGACTAGAATTTCGAAAGCTGCATCGCAAATTCCAAGTGAAGTCAATGAAAACGGTATCACCGTTCAGCCTAGGCAAAGTGGTATTATTATGACCATCAACTTGTTTTCCAATCATAAAGACTCCATTTATGATGAAACATTTTTACAAGCTTACGCTCAGATAAACATGATTCGCCCGCTTTTACGTATCGATGGCGTAGCACAAGTTTCCAGAGTCGGAGCACGAGATTACTCCATGCGTGTTTGGCTGAACCCAGAAAAGCTTGCTCTTTACAACTTGGTACCTCAAGACATCACTAAAGCAATAAGCGACCAAAACTTTGAAATTGCTCCTGGTAAATTTGGTGAAGCAACGGATGAAGTTTTTGAAACGGTAATCAAACACAAAGGAAGGCTAACTACCCCCGAAGAATTTGAAAGCTTAGTTATCAAAACAAATGAAGATGGCTCTGTATTGTATTTAAGAGATGTCGCTAGGATTGAATTTGGTGCGACGAACTTAAACAGTGATAATAAAGTTGATGGACTTCCTGGATTGACCATTAACATCACACAGACTAGTGGCTCCAACGCGCACGACATCGATGTGGAAATTCGCAAAACATTAGAAGAAATGTCGGCGAGCTTCCCAGAAGGAGTAGAATACGAGATTTCATACAGCGTGCGGGATCAAATTGATGAGTCTATAAATCAGCTTAAGTACACTTTATTTGAAGCATTTATTTTAGTATTCCTAATTGTTTTTATATTCCTTCAGGACTTCCGATCGACCCTAATCCCCGCTATTGCTATCCCAGTATCACTGGTAGGAACTTTCTTTTTCTTAAGCCTTTTTGGTTTCTCCCTGAACGTTTTGACCATGTTTGCCTTGGTTCTAGCCATTGGTATTGTGGTGGATGACGCCATCGTTGTTGTGGAGGCCGTACACCAAAAAATGCATGAAACAAAGCTACCTCCAAAAGAGGCTACCATTCAAACAATGAATGAAATTACAGGCGCCATTATATCTATCACATTAGTCATGTCGGCTGTATTTTTACCCGTAGGCTTTATGGAAGGCCCTGTAGGTGCCTTCTATAGGCAGTTCGCTTACACTTTAGCTACGGCAATTTTAATTTCTGCAGTCAATGCATTGACATTAAGCCCGGCCTTATGTGCCTTGTTTTTAAAACCAATTGAGGAAGATCCAGACGATAAGAAAAGTGGTTTCAAAGGGTTTCTGCAGCGATTCTTTAAAAGCTTCAACGTAGCATTTGAAAAGCTTACCAACAAGTACATCCATGGGGTGCGCTTCTTAATCAAAAAGCCAGCAATTGGTTGGGCAGGATTGGTTTTAACAATAGCAATAGGTGTCTTATTAATGGCAAAGACACCACGAAGCTTTATCCCTACTGAGGATGACAGCTTTGTCACCTATGCCCTTCAAATGCCACCAGGAGCTTCGCTATCCAGGACTACGCAAGTCCTAAGGAAGGCCGATAGCATCATGCAAAAGCGAACAGATATTGCAGGTATGACTACCGTGTCTGGCTTCAACCCACTTGATGGAGGGGTCAGCCCAGCATTTGCCGCAGGATACATAAATTTAAAAGGTCATAAAGACCGAAAAGAGATCAAAGACATCAATGCTTTTATGGATACAGTCCGGAAAGATTTATCGCAAATAAATGAAGCAACATTTAAAGTATACCCGAGACCAACCATACAAGGTTTTGGTGACTTTGCCGGAGTTGAGCTCGTTCTACAAGATAGACTTGGAGGGGATATTCGGGATTTTGATAAATTTTCAGAATCGTTCATCAACGAAATTAATCAATTACCAGAAGTCGGAAATGCATACACAACTTTCAAATCAAACTTTCCACAATATGAAGTGGATATTGATGTAGTGAAAGCAAAGGCGATGGGTGTTGACATCAAAGACATGATGAATACCCTGCGCTATTATTTTGCCAGAACAAATGCAGGAGACTTTAGTAGATTCAGTAGGACCTACCGGGTGTATATGATGTCGGATTTTGACTATAGAACAGATCCAGAATCTCTAAGTTCAATCTACGTTCGGAACAAAGATGGAGGGATGGTTCCTGTGAGCACTCTTGTTAGTTTGAATCCAATAATAGGTCCCGAAACAATAACAAGGTACAATCTTTATAACGCTATTTCAGTAAATGCAGACCCAGCTTCGGGTTACAGTACAGGTGACGTTATGGAAGCTATAGAAAAGCTTGCTATAGAAAAAATGCCGGTCAATTATGGGTTTGAATGGACAGGTATGAGCTACGAAGAAAGTAAATCTGGTTCTCAAACTTATTTGATATTCTTCTTAAGCTTCTTATTCATATATTTCATTCTCGCAGCCCAATATGAAAGCTACATATTACCTTGGGCAGTATTGTTATCCATCCCAATTGGATTAGCAGGAGTATTTATAGCAGTGCTATCTGCGGGATTAGAAAATAATATTTACGTGCAAGTGGGTATTGTAATGCTGATCGGTTTATTGGCCAAAAACGCCATTTTAATTGTAGAGTTCGCGATTCAGCAAAGAGATAAAGGGCAGAGTTTATTTGATGCTGCAATTAATGGAGCGCGACTGAGACTTCGTCCAATATTAATGACCTCTTTGGCATTTATCATGGGGCTAACTCCATTGATGTGGTCCGTCGGGCCATCGGCAATAGGTAACCACTCTATAAGTTTTAGTGCAGCTGGAGGGATGTTGTTTGGATCTATACTAGGAGTATTTATAATTCCACTTCTTTTTGTAGTATTTAAACGGATAGATGAATCAATCAAAAATAAGTTGGCGAGTAAACGATAGAAAAATGAATTATTCAAAAATATATTTCACGCTTATATTAGGAGTCGTATTATTCATGTCCTCGTGTAAAGTTGGTGAAAAATACACGCAGCCTGAGCTTCCTTTGCCGGAAGAGTTCACTCAAGAGGTATTGACTAAGCAGCTTGACAGCATACCTTATGCAAGCATCTCATGGGAGGACTTTTTTCACGACACTACTCTAATTGCCTTAATTGACTCTGCATTAAAAAACAACCACGACATGCAAGTCGCTTTGAAGAATATAGATATCGCTCATAGGACGCTTAAGCAAAATCGCCTAGAGTACCTGCCTTCTATAGACGGAAATGTGGCATCAGCACATCAGCAATATCGATCTGAAAATTATTATAGCAACCCTTCAAGCAACTGGTACGATCAAAAAGGAACAACCCCACCAAACTCGATGTATTTACAGCAATCACAGTTTTCTTCCGGGTTAGACTTCAGTTGGGAGCTCGATATCTGGGGTAAAATAGCAAACCAAAAAGACGAACTCACTGCCGAGTTCTTAAATACTCAAAATATAAAAAATGGTATTCAGACTCGTTTAATTGCGGATATTGCAAAAGGTTATTTTAACTTAATGATGCTAGATGCGCAAATAGAAGTAGCTAAACGCAACGTTCAGCTTAGTGACAGCACCCTACACATGGTGAAACTCCAGTTTGAAGCGGGAGAAATCACTGCCTTAGCGGTTGAACAAACAGAGTCACAACGCTTAGATGCGGCATCATTAGTTCCAGAGCTTGAAAAAGAGATTGCTGTTCAAGAGAATGCGCTACGAGTATTAACAGGTGAATTAGATCAAGATATTAGGCGATCAGATTACAATCAAAAACTGCTCTCTAATGAGCAAGCAATCAACTTAGGAGCACCAATAGACATTGTCAGGAACAGGCCAGATATACGTGGGGCAGAGTTTACTCTAATCGCCGCTAACGCCCGAATGAATATCAAGCAATCCTTACGTTACCCTACTTTAACATTAGGAGGAGCTTTTGGAGTGAACTCTATGTTACCCAAAAATTGGTTTGAAATTCCGGGATCCTTATTTGGAAATATTACAGGGGGCCTCACAGCACCAATATTCCAAAAAGGAAGACTTAAAGCAGCATACGATGTGGCAAAACTAGAGCGCGAAAAGGCTGAAATAGAACTACAGAAATCAGTTCTTCAAGCTGTCGCCGAAGTTTCCAATGCGGTCGTAGCCGTGGACAAAATAGACGAACAATTAGACTTTGCCAAAAAGAAAGTGGAAAACTCTAGATCGGCCGTAAATAGTGCATTAATGCTTTTTAGAAGTGGTTATGCTACTTATTTAGAGGTGATTACTGCACAGAGTAATGCCTTGAAAAATGAATTAGCTCTTGTGGATGCACAACAGAAGCAGCTTTATGCTTATGTTAGTTTATATAAAGCCTTAGGTGGTGGCTGGCAAAAATAATATAAAATAACAGCTGCGTATTAAAAGGATACCTTTTTATATAAACATCAATACTCTTATAGAATAGGACCTCTAAGCAGGCTAAAAAGATATACTATTAACAACTCTGCTGATGAGAGGATAAACCTTATTGAGGTAAGTTTAATTTAGTTTATGGAAAGGAGGTTGGGTATATTTTGATAAGCATTATCCGATGCCTTCCTGCTCCCAATCAATAGGGCCTGCAGTCATTTTTTTCTTAATCTTTTTCTTTTTGGGTTTAAATTTCTCAATGAGATTGGTAAAGAAGCTTTTATTCATTCCCGAAATAGCTCCTTCAGAAAGGGTCATGACAATTAATTTTTTAAGCCATCCTGCTCTTCTCAATAAGGTCCTGTTTAATAAGAAAGGAGTTCCCAAACGCAATGCCTTGGTGACCCAATCGTTTTTGGTTCCGCTATGTGCATTGCTTCTAAACAACTCCTTGGCCATATCCACACCAGGAATAGACGAAAACACGGAATTAAATATACGTACAGGTTTCTCTATTTGATGTTTTAACAAAAAATACTGATCTGACAAATAGTTTTCTTGTTCAGTCCGAAGGAGTTTAAGCCTCCTGATTTCCGCCTTGACTTCCTTAATGTTAGTTATATTCTGGTTCATTTATTTCTGAATTAATGTTCCCCTTAAAATCGGTGGTATTATTTACTGGTTGTGGGTTTCCTTTTTCCTCCTCCTCATCATCGTCTTCATCGTCTTCGAATATTATCTTAATGACTCTATTAACAAAAAGCGCCTTAATTGGCTTTCTCAGTGCTACAACAAGGAAAAACAATCCGATAAAAATCACTCCTATCAGTAAGAATCCTAAAGCATAACTTCCTAGCAAGTTTCCAAAATAGAATCCCAAAGCCATGCTAAGATAAAAAGCAATAAATAGCATAAGCATCACTTTAATTGATTGAATTATTAACCGTCCAATAATTCCTGAGGCTTTAGCTATGGCTTGCAGCTTTAAAATCTCAGCTTGCGTTTTAATATATTCTTTGCCTTTTTGGAAAGACCCAGAAAATGAAAATTTTCGATTCGCCATATGTTAAATATTGATTTGTAGCAAAACTTCCTATCAATACCCAGTGATAAATAGGAAGCTTTCCCTTAAAATGATTAAGCGTGCTCTATGATTTCATCTTCATCTATTGCATACTCAATTTCTTGCGACTTCGCCTTTAACGTGCTAACAACACGCTCTCTTAAATCATTTAGTTGTTCATATTGCTCCTCAAATCTTTCTTTTAAAATATCTCCTAAATCTGAGATCGAGTCGCCCAATTTGTCTCTAGTTTCAGAGCCTTTTTCTGGAGCAAATAAAATTCCTAATACTGTACCTGCGGCTAACCCAGCTAGCATTGCAGCTACGACTTTTCCATTACTATTCATCCGTTTATTACTTTGTCTTATTACTAATTATATAACCATTAAACTTGCAAATCGTTTTGTTTATTTTAAGATTTTAAAGAGCAAGCTTCGGTACAATATACAAAATCCATCTATTAATAGAAAGCAAAAACTAGTCCAAACAAGCGCAGAATGTTTTATATTGAAATGAGTGATTACACAGAAAAGTCAATTAAATTACACATCGTTTTTATGGATATGCCTAAAACCTAAGTGTCCGAGCGTGAGTACACTTCCAAGAAGTAAAACCTAATCTTCAATTAAAACATCCAACCATTTTAGGTTGAAATTTCTTTGTCATGCAGACAATAGAGTAGCCTATTAAAGGAAAAAATATTACCAGAACAAACGGTAATAAAGTGTAGTAGAAGATGGATATATGTACGCTCATTTGTTGTATTTAAACAAAATTACCCCTACTACTTAGATGCGTTAAACGCAATCCCAAGCCTTTAAAAGAACTGTGAAATGCAATGTTGAATTACCCAAGGATAAAATACTATAGTCAAAATTAAACCAGATAAGGCCCCGAAAAAGTGGGCATCGTGATTGATTCCATCTCTTGAATTTTTTGCGGCCCAAATACAATAAAAGAGAAACAGAAATGCAAAAAGATAGGCTGGTATTGGGATGATCATAAATAACCCGAGCATCATCTTTGGATCAAAGAGAATATAACTAAATAGCACGGCACATATTGCGCCAGACGCTCCTAAGCTATAATATCCGGGGTTATCTTTTTGCTGTTTAACTGTAGGCAAGCTACTCAAGATTAAACTACCTAAATATATTAATGCAAAGTATAAATGTCCTAGACTACCACTCTGCGATACCAATAGCCTTTCTAGACCAAAAGCAAAGTAATAAAAGGTAATCATGTTGAACAATAGGTGCATCCAATCTCTATGGATAAAGCCGCTACTGACTAACAAATAAGCTTTCTTTTTATCTCGATTAAGGCCGTAAGGATGGAGCATATACCGGTATAAAAACTCCGGATGAGAAAATCCATAAAAACTCATTGCCAATGTAATCACAAAAATAATTGAAGCTACAGGCAAATGGATAAGATATTGCAACATATTTTTCAGATTAAAATCGATCTTCAAGCATTAGGACATAAAGTTCTTTAGGGCCATGTGCTCCTAGAACCAGTCTTTTTTCTATATCAGCGGTTCGGCTAGGTCCAGTTATAACGCTCATCATCGATGGCAAGGGATTGTATTTACTCTTCATTCCTTCTAGAGCGTGCTTTACGTCCATCACCAATTGTGATGATCTGGCAACTACGATATGAACAGGCGGAAATATAGACAACTCTCTGCCGCTACTATTTGCGCTACTAATTAAAATACTCCCATGGCGCGCAATCAAATAATCGCAAGTGGTTATTCCACAAGAGAGCTCTTTAACTTTGCTTTTATCCTTAATATATGGGAATGAATATATATCTAAGAGTTCAATGATTTCATCTTCCCACACACCAATATTTTCTAGGCCAATGCGTTCAACTAATAAAACAAGATTTTCAATGAGTGAAATCTCACCATCGCAATAAACAAAATTCCCTTTTGCATCTATTAACTGTTGAGCAAAGGTGATGTCCAAAGAATCTTTAGCGTCCTCAAAAAGAGCATCTTCTTCAAAATCGGGGTACGGATTATCCTTCTTTTGAAGAAGAGCCGATCGAAGGCTTTTCAACATCCTTTCTTTGGGTGTCACATTGCGAATATTCGTACGCATCCCTATTCAGTTTTAGATGAGCTCTCGTCTGATTTGGGTTTAATGTCTTCTTGCCTTTTTTCCAAACCATTGCTGTCTTCTTTAATTGAAGGCAGATCTTTATCTAAATCTGTTTGAGGTACACCGTGCACAAACTCGTCATAGGTAGTTTTATTTTCAAATGGTCTTTTCCCGAGAATTTCTTCAAGATCCGATTGGAAAAGTATCTCTTTTTCTAAAAGCTTTTCAGCAATCTTAATCAACCCATCTTTTTTCTCCAACAATAACTGCTTTGCTCTTTCATAGACATCGGAAATTAAGTCCCTAACCTCCTCATCAATCATTTCAGCAGTCCGCTCAGAATAAGGTCTCTGAAACTGTGCATCACCACCATCACTTCTAAAAGAAACATTTCCAATCCTATGATTCATACCGTAAATGGTAGTCATCGCATAACTCAGCTTGGTAACACGCTCTAAGTCATTTTGAGCACCGGTGCTGATACGACCAAAAATTATATCCTCGGCAGCTCTTCCCCCTAAGGTCATGCACATGCCGTCTAAAAGCTGCTCAGTGGTATACAGAAACTGTTCCCTAGGAAGATATTGTGCATACCCTAAAGCGGCCACTCCACGAGGGACTATTGACACTTTAACTAATGGGTCTGCATGTTCCAAAAACCATCCAGCAATAGCGTGCCCTGCTTCGTGGTAAGCAACAATGTTTTTCTCCTCAGGTGAGATAATCTTATTTTTCTTCTCAAGACCACCGATGACTCTATCGATAGCGTCTTGGAAGTCTTGCATATCAACAGCTGGCTTGTTTCTTCGTGCAGCAATCAAGGCTGCTTCGTTACAAACGTTAGCTATCTCTGCACCAGCAAACCCAGGGGTTTGTGCAGAAAGCTTTTTAGCATCGACATCCTCTCCTAACTTTAATGGACCCAGGTGAACTTTAAAAATTTGCTCCCTCCCTAAAAGGTCTGGTTTATCAATAGAAATCTGTCTATCAAAACGACCTGGGCGCAGTAAAGCAGAATCTAATACATCTAAGCGGTTAGTTGCAGCTAAAATAATTACACCTACATCGGTTCCAAAACCGTCCATTTCGACTAATAAAGCATTTAGAGTGTTTTCTCTTTCATCATTACCTCCCATGATCGAGTTTTTCCCTCTAGCCCTACCAATAGCATCTATCTCATCGATAAAAATTATACAAGGCGCTTTTTCCTTTGCTTGCTTAAACAAGTCTCTAACCCTGGATGCACCAACCCCGACGAACATCTCCACAAAATCAGATCCTGACAGGGAGAAGAACGGAACTTTAGCCTCACCAGCTACAGCTTTAGCAAGCAATGTTTTTCCAGTTCCTGGAGGGCCTACTAATAAAGCTCCTTTAGGAATCTTACCTCCTAAGTCTGTATATTTCTTGGGTTTCTTTAAAAAGTCAACAATCTCCATCACTTCCTCCTTGGCTTCTTCTAAACCTGCCACATCGTCAAAGGTGATGCTGATTTGCGACTCTTTGTCAAATAATTGAGCTTTGGATTTACCGATATTGAATAGCGCTCCACCACCAGCTCCACCACCTCCACTCATTCGGCGCATTAAAAACATCCAAATGGCAACGAGTATCAATAAAGGGAGCATAAATGAAACAAACCAACCGGTCCATGGACTCGAGCGATCTTCATACTCTAAATCTACAAGAGGTTCATTTTCGCTCCTTTCTTGTTGTATTTCACTCAACCTCTGCTCTAATATTTCTGCTGTAGGAACAGTGAACTTGTATTGTGGTCCCAAAACTGGACCTTTGAAAAAGGTTAAAGACTCATTAGGTCTAACCTCATCGTATTTTTCTTGTGAAAGCTTATCCTTTTGTATAAAGACTTCCACCTCGTATAAGTCATTCTTTTTATAGGCGACTAGCTTTTCTACATCACCAGCCAATAACATCTTATTTTCAAACTCAGTAAATGTTGTTTTTTTAGTGGTATCGCTACCAAAGATGTATTGTAAACCCAGAAAAGCCAAAAACATTGCAGCCCAAAGCCACATTAAATTAAATTTTGGTGGCATCGGACTAATTTTTTTATTAGGAATCCTCTTCATCGCTTTGTTTAACCTTTTATTTTTTCTTTTACTTAAAATTCTTACACACTAGGCACTTTTAATATCTATCAGCTCTGCATCAGCCCATAGATCTTCAATACCATAATAATCTCTTTTTTCTGCAATAAAAATATGTACTACGACGTCCACATAATCGAGTACCACCCACTCGCCTTGAGTAAGGCCTTCTTTCCTCCAGGACTCCTGAGAAAAGGCTTTAAATACCTCTTCTTCCACACTTTTCGCTATTGCATCCACCTGCAGAGGTGAATTTGCATGGCATACAACAAAAAAATCTGAAACAGAACTTCCAATATTCCTGAGGTCAAGTAGTGTGATATCGTGCGCTTTTTTCTCTTGCATTCCATGAACCACTACTTGTGCTAATTTTTCTACTAAAGTTGTTTTTTCTTTTTTAATCATTAAAAACGATAATAGTTTTAATTTTGTACTTGACAAATATTAAAATATATACAGTTGCAAAGTAACACAAAATATACTATACAAATTGGTAAAAGAACACTTGTTTTCGAAAGTGTATCCTCTACCAATGAGTTGTTATGGTCTAAAATTACAAATTCTGAGCCACTTGAAGAAGGAACTGCCATATTGGCAAAGCATCAAGAGTCCGGAAAAGGTCAAAGAGGGAACAGTTGGCAGGCAGAAAAGGGATTAAATTTAACTTTCAGCTACCTTTTATACCCAAATTTCCTAAGCGTTTCCAATCAATTTCTACTCTCTGCTTGCACTAGCATAGGTATTGCACGTTTTTTGGAGAGATACCTCGATGAGGTCCATATTAAATGGCCCAATGATTTGTTAATTAAAGGTAAAAAAGCCTGCGGTATATTAATTGAGAGCCGAATTAGCAAAAATACACTCAGTAAAGCGATAATCGGCATAGGTCTTAATACCAACCAAACTGAGTTCCCCGAAGAATTGCCCAATGCTACTTCCTTAAGAAAGGCCTTAAATAAGCAAGAGCCATTCGATAATGAAAAACTGTATTCGGAGCTTTGTCAAGAACTATCTTCTTCAATTCAGCTATTGATAGACAATAAACACGACATAATACTGCAGCAATACAACAAAAGATTGTTTCAAATCCATGAAAAAAGGCCCTATATCATAAATAACAGCAAAGTTACAGCAGCATTACAACCTGTAGGAATCGATGGTTTAGCGTCGTTAAAGCTAGAAAACAAAACCTTACGTCTACAACCTCAAGGCTTTCGTTACATTTTTTAAAAACCAACATTTGCTTGTAAATGTAAAGAGTAGTACTTTTGTGTAGGTAAAGATTAAACCTTTCCCCTATAAAAACGTCGAAAATTATAGGTTGAACTTGAAAAAAATGTTTTATGAAAAAGATTAATGCAATATTAGTATTCATGATGCTTTTTGCCTTTGGCACACAAGCACAAATTTTCAATCCAGTAAAGTGGAGTGTTGCGGTTAAAAAACTAGACAACAAAGAAAACGAAGCAGTTGTTTTTATTAAAGGAACAATAGACAACGGTTGGCACATCTATTCTACAAAAATAGAAGAAGGTGGTCCAATAGCAACTTCATTTACATTTGAAAAATCAAAAGATTACAATTTAGTTGGAGACATCGCAGAACCGAAAGCTCAAAGTAAATACGAAGAGGTTTTCGATATGGATGTTGCATACTTCGCAAAGCAAGTAGTTTTCCAGCAAAAAGTCAAGCTTAATAAAAAAGGTGAGACAGTGGTAAAAGGTACAGTTGAGTGGCAAGCTTGTGACGCAGATCAGTGCTTACCACCGGATGAACATACTTTTGCTGTAAAAATTCAGTGAGAAAGGTAGTTTATTTCATACCAGAGGCAGGGAAATCCTGCCTTTTTTTTATTTTTATGCCTAAATTAACACAAGCACATGAAACAGTTATTTAAATCTTATTTAATCCTACTCTTTATTGGATTATTTAGTTTTTCAACCGCAGGGGCGCAAGAGGATACACTCATTGACTTTGATGATCTAGAGTTCACAGAAGGAGTCGACGTCCAAGAACAAGAGGGTGAATTAATAGAAATACCAGACGATTTGGAGTTTGGTGATGGTGAAGAAGTAATTTCTGAAAATCAAAACACAAATGAAGATGCTTTGCTAGAGGCAGCGGACGATAGCGAAGAAAGCGCTTCCTTGTGGACTATATTTATAGCCGGAATATTAGGTGGATTCGCAGCATTTGTGATGCCGTGTATATTCCCTATGGTACCATTGACGGTTAGTTTTTTTACAAAACAATCGGGCAGTAAAGCCAAAGCGGTATCGCAAGCATTGCTCTATGGACTATTCATTATAGTTATTTACGTGGCCTTAGGTATGCTAATTACCATTGCCTTTGGATCCGATGCATTGAATCAGCTTAGTACTAATGGGGTGTTTAACTTCCTGTTTTTCCTTATGCTTGTATTCTTTGCTGCATCATTCCTTGGAGCATTTGAATTAACCTTACCGAGTTCATTTGTAAATAAAATAGATGCCAAATCCGACAAAGGAGGATTTGTAGGCTTATTCTTTATGGCTTTCTCCTTGGCATTGGTTTCATTCTCATGTACAGGTCCTATTATTGGAACCTTGCTAGTAGAAGCAGCTACTAAAGGCGAAAGATTAGGCCCAGCTATAGGGATGCTCGGTTTTGCAATAGCCCTGGCCCTACCTTTCGTTCTATTTGCTATGTTCCCATCCATGCTACAGTCTATGCCTAAATCAGGCGGGTGGCTTAACAGCGTTAAAGTAGTCTTAGGATTTTTAGAGTTAGCATTGGCATTAAAGTTCTTATCCATCGTAGACCTAGCTTACCACTGGAACTGGCTAGATAGAGAAGTCTTCTTAGCGATCTGGATAGCCATATTTACGCTGATGGGTCTGTATTTAATTGGAGTAATAAAATTTGCAAACGACAGCGAAGTGAAGTTCCTATCGGTGCCAAGAACTATTCTTTCAATAATAACATTCTCTTTTGTTATCTATATGGTCCCAGGCATGTGGGGTGCACCTCTGAAATCAATTTCAGCATTCTTACCTCCTTCGGCCACGCAAGACTTTGACTTATCCAGCATCCAGGTATCGGGCGTACCGATGTCGGGCGATGGAAGTATTGAAGCAGGCTCAAGCAGCACAAGAAAGTATTACGAAATATTCCACGAGAGAGGAACACCAAAAGGTTTCGATCCTTATTACGATTTTGAAGAAGGCTTAGCGGCTGCGAAAGCTGCCAACAAACCTGTTCTTTTAGACTTTACTGGCTGGGGCTGTGTAAACTGCAGGAAAATGGAAGCCAATGTTTGGACTGATCCCAATGTTGCCGAACTGCTAAGAGGTGAGTTTGTCATGATTGAGCTTTTTGTCGATGACCGAACAAAACTTGATGAAAGTGAAGTGTATGTTTCAGAGTTTAGTGGCAAAACCATTAATACCCTTGGTAAAAAGTGGAGTGACCTACAGGCGGATCGTTTCGAGAGTAACTCTCAACCTTTATACGCAATATTAGATGGAGACGGGAATCTTTTAATTCCACCTAGTGGTGCTGACTACGATCCTGTTAGCTATGCGAACTACTTGAAAAAGGGAATTGAAACCTTCAAAGCACAAAACTAATAGTTGACAAGAAATTTTTTAATAAAAAAGCATTCTATATGTCTACAATAAAAAAAATAGCTGTACTGACTTCCGGAGGCGATGCCCCCGGAATGAATGCAGCCATTCGTGCCGTTGTTAGAACTGCCATATACAATAACGTTGAAGTATATGGAGTTCAACGTGGATACGATGGCTTAGTCTCAGGAAGTATAGTGGAAATGAATGCCAAATCGGTAGCGAACATCATCCAACGAGGCGGCACCATTTTAAAAACTGTCAGAAGCTCTGAATTTAAAACTAAAGAAGGGCGAGTAAAAGCCTATGAAAATATTCAAAAGCTGGGTATCGATGGCTTAATTGTCATTGGTGGAGACGGAACTTTTACGGGTGCATCGGTTTTTGGAAAAGAGTTCGATTTTCCTATAATCGGTCTTCCAGGAACAATCGACAACGACCTATCAGGAACAGACTATACCATCGGATACGATACAGCCATTAACACGGTGATGGATGCAGTAGATAAAATTAGAGATACCGCAGAAAGTCACGACAGGGTATTTGTTGTAGAAGTCATGGGTCGAGACTCTGGTTTAATAGCTCTGCGTTCTGGTATAAGCATCGGTGCAGAAGCGGTTTTAATTCCAGAAATTGAAGTCGACTACGACGCCATAATGAAAAGACTAGATCAGACTAGAAAAAACAAGTCTTCACGAATAATAATGGTTGCAGAAGGGGATAAAGATGGTGGATTAGTAGTAGCAGAAAAAATTAAAGCAAAGTTCCCACACTACGACGTAAGAGTATCCATTCTTGGTCACATCCAAAGAGGAGGCAAGCCTTCGTGTATGGACCGCGTCTTGGCTAGTAGGTTAGGGGTTTCTGCCGTAGAAGGATTAATTGAAGGAAGAAGAGGGGAAATGGTCGGTGTTAGAGGGGGTGATGTAGCCTATTCTCCTTTTGAAAAATCCATTAAACATATTGACAAAATAAACACCCACTTAACAAAAATAGTGGACATATTATCTCAGTAAATCAATTTTACCATTGGAGGTGCTTTTCCAACTACCCCCAATGGTAAAATAATACCAATAGATAAAACCACGTTATACATTTCAAAACCGCTGAAAGTAAAACCAAAACAATGTTGGACGAAGAACATCAAATCACGCAGCTTTTAAACCGACATTACCCCTTTTTTGAGCCTGAATTACAGCAGGAAATCCTCGAAAGTAGTTCCTTAAAAAAGTTTAATGCACAAACAACCATTCTATCTCCAGGGCAATATTTTAAAGCCACGCTCTTATTAGTAGAAGGAGGCCTCAAGATTTACCGAGAAAATGAAGATAGCAAGGAGTTTTTAATGTACGAATTACTCCCAGGTGAGGCTTGTGCCTTATCCCTGGTTTGCGCTAGTAAAAATGTTAAAAGCGAAGTACTCGCTAAAACAACCAGCAAATCTACCGCCCTATTAATTCCAAATGAAAAATTGGATATTTGGGCGAGGAAGTACAAATCCTGGTATTATTTTGTATTGGAGAGTTATCGCTCCCGTTTTGAAGAGCTCTTAGAAGTTATCGATCATGTTGCTTTTAAAAAGCTTGATGAGCGTTTAGAGTACTACCTTGATAACAGAGTAAACACCACAGGCAATTCCGACATAACCATAACGCATCAAGAAATTGCTAACGATCTGAATACTTCGCGCGAGGTCATTTCTAGGCTCCTAAAAAGCATGGAACAACAAGGCACCATAAAACTAGAGCGCAATCTTATCCGCAAAATAAAACGTTCAGTTTAATCGGCGGCATGGAATACCTCTGCCATCATACATCTTGCGCTTCCACCGCCAGATCTTTCTATACCATCCAACGGGCTGTGGATTAATTTCCCATATTGGTTAAGCCGTTCAACTTGTTCTTTCGTGAAAGCCTTAAAGGCTTGCGTACTCATCGCTATAAGCGGCTCTCCCTTGCTGTTATGGATTTGCAAGATATTACCACAGAAACGATTCATCTGCTCCTCAGAAATAGCAATTACTTCAGTATTATATTGCAGAAGAGTCTCCTCAAGCAGTATCTTTTCCTCAGAATTTCTGATAGAATCCATGCAAACAACCGCAAAACCTTGACCTACACTCATCATCACATTAGTGTGATAGATTGCTTTAAACTCCCCATCAACGGTCTGCGTCGCTCGAAATAAAACAAAAGAATAGCCGAGGTCTTTTGCGAAAAGCTCTACTACTTCCCGATCAGCACGAGGTGATAAAGAGCAATAAGCGACCTTATTTATACGATCCAAAATTAAACAGCCCGTCCCTTCTAAAAATAGGCCCTTAACTTCGAAATAACTGTAGTCCACTTGATTTTTAAAGTGGATATTATATTCTGCCAGAAAGCGAAAATAATCCAACTTTCTTTCTCTCCTACGATTTACCGCAAGCATGGGGTAAATAACCCCTACATCCTGATGAAAAGACACGCAGTTATTAGGAAAAATACTATCAGGAGTATTATAAGCCCCTTCATCTTGTAAAACCAAAGCATTAACGCCATTCTCCCGAAGCATCTCAACAAAGTTATCGAACTCTATTTGGGCATTTCTTGCTATCTGTAGATCATTTAAGCTACTTTCTTTTTGAAAATAATTGCTTGTGCTAGTCTGTTCATTTAACCTAAACTCTTTAGGCCGAACCAGCAGAATAGTATCGGTAGTCTGTTTTTTTCTCATTCTCGTATTAAAGGTAAAGTCGAGCATCTAAACAACCCTCCTAATTTTCCTACTGCCGAATAATCCAGCTCGACTACGGTAATATTTTTAGACCTCAGCCAATCGTTTAACCCTTTGAATCTTAAATCAGATATCAACGTATTTGCATCAATAGAAACCACATTGGTTTGTAGTTGAGACATCTCTTCTTTCTGTAAAACATAAAGATTGTCGTCGGAGAACCGCTGCTTAATAAACTCAACATCTTTTTTGTCTCGAAATACATCAAAACACACTATGGCACTACTTTGTCCAACAGGTTGAAAACAACAGTCTAAGTGTAGAGCACCAGCGCTAGGGTCTACATCAGACTTCAATAAATCTATCCCCACAACCGTTTTATTAGGAAATTGCTCCTTTAAACATGCTACTGCCAGAGGGTTAGTTCTTGCAGTTTTATAAGTGGCGTAATCCGCTCCATAGTACGTTCCCACAAAGAGGAAATCGTCATAAAGAATTACATCGCCTCCTTCAACGTGAACTTTCTCAGGCAAAACGTGTACTTGAATATCCAGGCTGTCTATAAGCGGCTTAATAGCCAGCCATTCTTCTTCTCTATCGGGCAAAATATTCGATTTAAAAAACCGATTGGATATGACAAACCCAACATCGCGCGTAAATATTTGGTTAACGCCTCGCATTAGTTGTGGTCTAAAAACCTCAACCCCGTGTATTCTAAGAACATCACATAAACCTTCCAATTGTTGCACCAATTCTTTTTCACTTGGATAGGTGCCTTTTATCACATGTCGAAGGGACTGCGGATCGTATGCCTCCTCAACTTTTGGAATAGGTCCATTGAAGTCTGCAATCCCTACTATTACTTGTTTTAGCTTAGATATCTCATTTTTCACCATTACGGCCATAACACAAAATTTTATATGGTTAACCCCTGTAAATATAGAATTATTTTCGAATTTATTAAAGTGAAACTAAAAATATAGTATCTACCTAACTGAAATATTGGTGTAAGTTTTGATTCTTTTATAGTCTATACATTTCGTATCTTTGCGGTGATTTTCATACAATCATTTTTTAGACTATTTCAAAGTATTAAAATGCTTTATTGATTAAATAAAAAATATGAATCATATACATTACAAAGAAAAGTTCGAAGATCGCCACAATGGATCTACTAAAGAGGACTTACAAGCTTTACTCAAGGAGCTAAAACTAAATGATATTGATCAACTTATCGACTTAACGATTCCTGAAAATATTAGGCATCACAAAACATTAAACATTCCGGCAGCTTTAAGTGAACAAGAGTATCTTAAAAAGATTCACGAAAAGGCGCAAAAAAACAAAGTTTTCAAATCTTACATTGGTCAAGGTTACAATGATGTTGTTTTGCCAGGAGTGATTTTAAGAAACGTTCTTGAAAATCCAGGGTGGTACACGCAGTACACTCCGTATCAAGCTGAGATTTCCCAGGGCAGGCTTCAAGCGCTGCTAAACTTTCAAACCGCCGTTTCTGATTTAACCGGGATGGAAATTGCAAACGCTTCCTTATTGGATGAAGCAACAGCTGCTGCGGAGGCGATGTACATGTTATACAATACCCGCAAAAACAAAAAGGCACATACCTTTTTAGTGGATGAAAATATTTACCCTCAAACTTTAGAGGTTATTAAAAACCGAGCGGAATCTTTTGAAATCGATGTCAAAATAGATGCTATCACAAAAGATTCAATATCGGAAGATGTTTTCGGAATATTTTTACAATATCCTGCTGCCGACGGCAAAATAGTAGATTACCAAGCGCTTTCATCTGCTTGTAAAGATAATTCGGTATCTATAGGTGTAGCCGCCGATTTGTTAAGCCTTACATTACTTGAAGCACCAGGAAATTGGGGGGCAGATGTCGTGGTAGGAACTTCACAAAGATTTGGTGTACCTATGGGCTTTGGTGGTCCACACGCTGGATACTTCGCAACCAAAGAGCAGTACAAAAGAAATATTCCAGGAAGAATCATTGGTGTCACCTCTGATGCCGAAGGAAACTACGCACTTCGTATGGCGCTTCAAACTCGCGAGCAACATATACGAAGAGACAGAGCGACTTCAAACATCTGTACAGCACAGGCTTTGTTAGCAATCATAGCCTCTTTCTATGCAGTATACCACGGCCCTAAAGGTTTGAAGAAAATTGCTTCTAGAATCCATGAGCTAACTCAACTTTTAGATGCAGGATTAAAATCCCTAGGATATACGCAATCCAACGAAAGTTATTTTGACACCTTAAACATCGAGGTTACAGAAAAAGAGCTAGACGCTATAAAAACAATCGCCGAAGCGCAAAAAGTAAACTTCCATTATAAAGCAAATGCCATAGGGATTTCTTTAGATGAGAAAACTGAATTCAATGATGTCATTGAATTATTAGAAGTATTTGCAAAGGCAAAAGGTGCAGAGCTGAACAAGCAAGACCTTCAAGAGACAGCTAAGAGCTCAGTTATACCTACTTCGCTTGAACGAAAAAGCGAATATTTAACGCACCCTATTTTCAACAGCTACCATTCTGAGCATGAAATGCTTAGATACATCAAGTCCTTAGAAGGAAAAGATTTATCACTTTGCCATTCCATGATCCCTCTAGGATCGTGCACCATGAAGCTCAATGCTACAGCTGAAATGATTCCTTTAACTTGGAATAACTGGTCTAATGTTCACCCATTTGCACCAAAATTCCAAACTGAGGGATACATGGAGCTCATTCAAGAATTGAACGATTGGCTCTGTGAGATAACAGGATTTGCCAAAATGAGCTTCCAACCTAACTCAGGAGCTCAGGGTGAATACGCAGGACTCAAAGCCATTTGTGCATACCACGAAAGCAAAGGTGAAGGGCACAGAAACGTTTGCTTGATTCCAGCTTCAGCACACGGTACAAACCCAGCTTCCGCAGCTATGGCCGGATTAAAGGTCGTTGTAGTCAAGTGCGATGAAAGAGGAAATATTGATGTTAGTGACTTAAAGGAAAAAGCAGAACAACACGCAGAGAATCTAAACTCGTTCATGGTTACCTATCCTTCAACACACGGTGTATTTGAAGAGCCAATTGTTGAAATATGTAATATCATCCATGAAAATGGGGGTCAAGTGTATATGGATGGTGCGAACATGAATGCACAGGTTGGATTA